>JAGWQP010000239.1 GCA_028876805.1 Acidobacteriota bacterium
TCCATCGTCGCTGTTCCGTTTTGTGGGGGTTTTCGATCGCGGGAGATTGTGCTCATTCAGATGATCAGGACGATTCGAAGGGGCGACTGGATAGTGTGTGTTTGCGCCGAGCTCGCCGTCCCGAGCCTGCGCGCAGAGCCCGCCCGTTCAGCCGGCCCCGAACCAACGATCACTCGAAGAAGTCATCAGAGAGCTGGAGGCGATGAAGCAGCCTCACGGGAGCATTCGCGCAGCGGTGCGCCCTCTGCCGCCGCCGAAGGATCGAAGAGCTTGTCGCACCGGTGTGCCCAGAATTCAGGCTTGGGCGACTGGAGCGCGAAGCCTTCGTGGAACGGAGGGGCGCAGGGACTGCGAATGCGCGCTTCTTAGGATGCAGCCAGCGCCCAACTCACAACGGAGCGGGTCACCCATGGATGCCGGGCCCGATGATTTCGGGGCTTCCCCGATCGTGGGAACACTGCCTAACGGCAAGACCATACTCGTCGCTGGACAAAGACCGGGATCATTTGGGCGCACGATCCGGACCGCAAATGCGCCTTTCTATGGAAGACGTCCGTGGCTTCCACGCAGGCGGCCCTCAGGGCCGGGTGAATTTCGGTGGCAGCGCCAACGGCGGGAATGCCGCTACTTCGTCCGCTTCGGGGCGCACACGCTTCGGCCGATCAGAACGGCCATCACTACTGTCCCCGCCAGTGTCAGCGCTCCAGTCGCGGCGTGAATCGTCATCAACAGAATGATCACCGTCGGGTCCGTATCCATGAACTGCATCGAGAACAACGCGAGGCCAAGGAAAACTTGCACGGATGCGATCACCAGAAACCCCTGGGCGGCCAGGCGCAGCGAACTGTGTTCCGGCCGGTAGATCACAGGCAGAGCCAGCCCTAGGATGAAAAATGCGGTGATGAACGCGCCGAGCAGATGGGGCATTACGTCCATGGCGCCGTGACGGAACAAGGCACCGAGCCCGACTTGCGCCAACACCACGACGGGGACGATCTTCACGAGAACCCGCATCGAAGAAGCTTCGACCCGCTCGGGCGTCCGTCTCCAACGATCGGATGTGCAGACGGCAATCACTGCCGTCATCGAAAAAAAGAGCTGTCCGATGAAGGAATGCGCTATCCGAGTCTCAGGAGGCTGGGGAAGCGTCTGGAGGCCCAGGAGAACTTGCACGACCACGGCCGCCATGGCGATCGCGCTCAAAACGCGCAGCCACCGACCTTCACTCGTGGCGTGAATCCAGATCCCCACCGCCATCGTGAGAATCCCAACGATTGCGCCCAGCCAGATGTGACTCTGCCCCAGGGAGTACAAGGGCCGCTCTGGGTTGCTTGTGACCGCGGTACCCGTAAGCACCGACAAAAACGCAAACGCTGCGAGAAGAATCGCCGTCCGGTGCCACCAGGCGCCGTCTATCGTCAGCACGGCGGCAAGCCACCTTCTGCCGCTTGCTGGTTCAGGCTGGCCCGCTCGCTGTTGATGAGCACGAACCGCGCGTTCGATCATCTGGTCGCTCCGTTTCTGTTCTTTCTCTTCTCGGTCCGATTTGCGGCCGAAATAGAAATCATACGGAAAATTCTGCACGTGCTGTACACTGGCAACCAGCTTCAACTCGTTGCGATACTTCTCGTCGAAGGCGCGCAGTTAGGCGTCGCGGATCTCATCAGGAGCCAGGGCCTGAGCGCCCGGCCGCGACGCTGAGCAGTATTGAGACAAGGACGTTAGTTAGTCGCATAGAAAACTCCCTGTGGGCGGTAGGGCGGATCGGAGACCGCGCGAATATACGCGACGAGTGCGTCGATTTCGGATTTGGTCAAACGATTTCCGTAGGGTGGCATTTCGGGGGACTTGTTGAGTGCGGCGCCGCCGTGACTGATGATCGCGATTAAATTCGCGTCGCTGATCGCGTTCAGGACCGCGCCTTCGGTGAACGCATGCGCTTGGGCGGAGAGGTTGTCATGGTTGGAGACGCGCTCCGGGGTGGATTCGGGATCGTGGCAACGGATGCAGTGGATGGCATTGAGCTGCTGACCAAGTCGTTCTTGGTAGCCCACCGCGATCTCCTCGATGCGCACCTCGGCGCGTTTTCCGGAGGAATCGGTGGTCGCCGCCACGATCTGATAAGGGCCGGCCATGCCGCCGAGGCTGACGTTGGTGGTGAACTGGCCGTCGGAGCCAGTCAACCCGCGATCCGGTTGGAAGGCGACGCCACCCGCCGCCGCGAAACGCACCGGCGCGCCGGCGACCGCTGAGCCCTTGCTATCGTTCACCTGCACCACGACCGGCTGGTCCAGTTGTGCCCCTACGCCGGCCACCTGCTTGTCTCCGCTCACCAATATCACCTCGGCGCCGAATGCTTTGGGCTGTGGCTCGAGCGGTGTCGCAGGGTGCCGCGCACAAGCGCCGACGCCCGCCATCATCGGAATCACCCATGCCCACCAAGTCCGGTTCATTTCTTTGCCGGCTCCGTTTGCGGCGCGATTTTCTGGGCCACCAGGAATGCGGAGAGCGCCCTGGCATCCTCATCACTACTCTTCCACACGGGCTCGAGTGTGCCGGGACGTAGGCTTTCGGCGTTCTTGAGCCAATGGAAAACCCAGGCTGCATTGAGCCGCGCGCCGGTCTGGGTAAGAGTCGGCCCGATGTAACCCTTGTCCTTGTCCGGATCCACGATATGGCAGGACTGGCAGGCGTATTTTCCATAGAACAGTTCCTTGCCGTGCTCCGCATCAGCCCGGGTGAATCGCGAGGAGTCGATCGAGTCGCGGTCAAAGGCCGGCGTCTGGTAGACGGTCATGATATAGTCGGCCAGCGTATCGGCCTCGGCATCGGTCAGGTTGAACTTGGGCATGCGGCGGATCAGAGCCGGCCGCAGCGTATTGGGGTTCTTCAGGAAGTTAACAAGCCAGGGGCGCGTAACAGCGGTTCCTTCCCACGTCAGGTCCGGCGCCATATCGCCGCCGCGGCCGTTGATGGTGTGGCAACTGAAGCAGCGCAAGTCCTCCATCAGCCGTCCGGCTTGGCCAGCGGCGTGGTAGTCCGAAGCGCGGCGTGGTGGGATGCGCAGCGCGGTTGGCATCTTCTGCGCGCGCTCGGTCTGGGCCAGTAACGCCGTCACCAGAGCCTCCACCTGCTCCGGCGCTAGCGTATACTGCGGCATCTTGAGCGAGGTAGAGAAGGATCGCGGTTGACGGATCTTGGCCGCGATATAATCCGGCAGCGTGTGAGCGACGCCGGGCGCGAAGAGGATTTTCGCGAGCGGGCGGCTGCCCACCAGCGTCAATTCCGGCGCAAAATTGTCGGCCTTCTTCACGCCGTTGATTTCATGACACGCGGCGCATCCGCGTTCGTTGACCAGTGCCCGGCCGTGGTCGATCTGGACCGAAGTGGGGGGATCGAAGTGGCGGTTGCCGAGGAAATCCGGGTCTGTCTTGTTGCCGAGAAACGCCATCAGAAGCCCGCGCTGTTGCGCGTCCAGGCGGTAGTGCGGCATTTGGGTGTCCGGGTCATAGACCCTGGGATCGCGCAACCAGTCCGCCAGCCATTCGGGCTTCGCCTTGGAGCCGATACGAGTCAACTCCGGGCCAAGATTTCCGCCGACCAGCATCCCGGCCGCATTCTGGATGGCGTGGCACGAACTGCAGAACGATTCGCCAAAGAGACTCGCGCCGTTCTTTAGCGCCCGATCATCGGTCGGTACTTTGGGCGCCGCCTCGCGAGATGCCAGATACGGCGTGCTTTGTGCGATCAGGAAGGCCGAGAGGTCGCGGATGTCGTCATCCGGCAACTGGAAGTTCGGCATGGTGGCGGAGCTGGCATAGGCTTGCGGGTTCTTGAGCCAGGCGGCGATCCATTCTCGAGTGGTCTTCGCGCCGATGTGCGCGAGTGAGGGCGGATCGTCAGTACCGGTCATGGCGACACCATCGGGAGACTTGATCACGTGGCAGCGGACACAGCCGTATCGGGCAAGCGTTTGGCGTCCTTGATTCAACAAGGGTGTTCCCGTCAGCCGCTCCATGTGACATTGGCCGCACGAAGACTCCAGATAGCGTGCTGGCAGAATCGGGTCTTCCCAAGACTTGGTGCTGCGGTGCGCCTCTTCCACCGTCGTCGCCGCGCCCTGGCCGCGGTGGCACATCACACAACCGAACCCGGTCACACTGTGGGGTATCGGTGGATGAGGCCGGAACGGCTGGTCTTTGACATCGCCGAGGCTGGCTTCCCGTAGCGCCGAATGACAGGTTGGGCAACGGTCTACTACGCCCAATTCCGGCATCCAAATCTGCTGCAGGCCGGGCTGGAAACGCCGCGTAAGGGAGGTGGCGTCGCTGCGGCCGCGCACCAGGCGGAGGTATCGCTTCTGATATCCGCGCCAGTCGCGAAGGAAATCCGCCGCCGGGACCACCGCCAGCAGGGCCACCAACGCTACGCTCAACGCACCGAACGCGCGCGCGCTGTCCCCCAATAAAAAGTTGAAGAACGATGCCATTTTTCCGGAGATCTTCATATATCTCCACTCCACGGCATCACCAGAGACCACCCGGGGCCTCGGAAAAAGGTTCCGATAAGCGTCAAAACCGCCGCCTGAATCAGAAACCATGACATGATCCAGAAGGATAGCGGCTTAGAAGCGAGCCAGCGGTGGAATCGGCCGGAGGCCGCTCGATTGGTGGCCGCAAAGAACATGAAGCCGGCCATCAGGAGTGTCGGAATCAGCACCGCGTACACGTTAAACGCGATCAGGAAGACGGCGAACAGGGCGACGGTCAGCGCGAGAATGCGCAAGCGTGCGGAACGGTTTCGGGTCCACAAACCTTCCGCTTGCACATTGATCTTGAAGTACGGGATCACGATCAAAGCGATCAAGACCAGCGTCGGAATCAACACGCCTGCAACCACCGGCGGAAAGTAATGCAGCAGCTCTTGAAGCCCGAGGAAGTACCAAGGGGCCTTGGCGGGGTTTGGCGTTTCGAGCGGATCGGCAAGTTTCTCTAGCGGTGCATTCCAAAACAGCGAGAGCAGCACCAGAAGCAGGGCCAGGATCTCCACCGCCACCGCGCCGCGAAATAAGGCCTCTGGAAAGGTCATGACGTAGTCGTCGTCGTGAACCTTCACGTGAGGCGACTTCCGCCTCGTGACGAATGCCACGCGGACCGCCGTCTTACGGCTGTCGGAGTCGAACGAAGCGACGAAGTCTTTGCGCTCACTCATGGCGCTCACTCCCCCCGTGGTAGAGGCCGCCATCCTTGCGAATCCGCCAGAAGTGAATGGCCACGAAAGCCACGGCCGCGAGGGGCAGGATCACGCAATGCAACACATAGAAACGCAGCAAGGCGTTCGCGTTGACGCCATTGCCGCCCAGGATCAGGAACCGGATCCGGGCACCCACAATGGGCATCGCCGAAATCAGGTTGGAGCCGACTGTAATCGCCCAGAACGCCAGTTGGTCCCACGGCAACAAATATCCGGTGTAACTGAGGAACAACGTGAGCAGCAGAAGGACCACGCCGATCACCCAGTTGAATTCCCGCGGCGGCCGGTAGGCGCCGCGATAGAAGACCTTGAACATGTGCGCAAAGACCAGCAGCACCATCGAGTGGGCCGACCAACGGTGCAGGTTGCGAAGGAAAAGGCCCGCAGACACCACAAAGCGCAGATCGTTCATGTCGCTGTATGCTTGTGGAACCGAGGGATGGTAGTAGAGCATCAGCGGGACGCCGGTCACCACCAGGATTGCGAACGTTCCCAGGCTCAGAGTGCCGAGAAACCAGGTGACTCGAAACGACAGGGAGCGTTTCCTCACCTTGACCGAGGCGAGATGGAGGAACAGGTTCTGTTGGATAGCGAGCGCGCGGCGCAGATTGGTATCTCCTAATCCGCTGCGAAAAATCGATTGCCAGACGCGTCCGCCGCGCCCCCTCGGGAGCTGCGTCTCCAGAGTATCGGCCATGTCAGGTCCTTACAAACTGCTTCCGGCTTAGCTCCTCGGAGCGGTCCACTAGCAGATCGCCCTCGTCGCTCAGCCATATCTTCAACCAACGCAACGGCCGCGGCGCAGGCCCCTCGATTTTAGAGCCATCACGCCGGAACTTGCTGCCGTGGCACGGGCACGCGACGATTCCCAACTCTGGCTTCCAGGCCGTCAGACAGCCGAGATGCGTACAGACCGCGGATAGAGCATAGAGGCCTTCGGATCCGTGCACGAGGTAAAGGCCCGACGGCAGGTCTTGGGTGACGGTGCCTGGCGGATAACCGTCGGGCTTGCCGGCGTTGACGATCGGCGAGGGTTCGTACAGGACGTTGGGCGTTAGAAATTCGTAGCCGAACACCATGGCGCCAGCGCTTGCCGCACAGATTGAGCCAACTCCGAGTTGCACGAACGCCTGCCGCCGGCTGACGTCCGGGTTTTTCGATTCCTTGCGAACCGGTTCACTCATTCAGCCTCCACACAACGCAACGAATAAGCTTCCATGGTGATCACGTTGGCCGGGCATCTCTCGGCGCAGAGCCCGCAACGGATGCAGCGGGTTTCGTCCTTGAGCATGGCCGCTCCGGTGATAATGCCAAGTTCATCGGCCGCCACATCGTCAAGCTCCACGCGGAAGCTCGACGGCGAGGTTTCGATTTGCGCGACAACCTCGGGCGGAAATTCGATGCTCTCGAGCGGCACTAGTTGAATGCACCGCTCCGGGCAGACGTCGACGCAGCCGCCGCACAGGATGCATTGCGAGCCGTCCGTCTCGTTGCCCTCAAACACGGTGTTGATCCAGCACCGCAGGCAGCGGCGGGCCTCCCGCATCGCTGAGATCTGGTTGTAACCGATCTCGACCTCGGTCATGCCGGTGCGGCGGTCTAACGGCAGCATGGGCACCGCTTCGCGGTCCAGATTCATGAAATCGGCAAACATGCGGTGGTGGTCAAGGATTTCGACTTCCACCTCGGGGTCGGGGCGCTCACGCCCGGTCAAATAGCGATCAATGGCGGCAGCGATCCTCTTGCCGTCGCCCACGCTGTCGATGATGAGGCGCGGGCCGAACACGCAGTCGCCCCCGGCAAATACACCGGGTGCGGTGGTCATCAAGCTACTCCGGTCCACGACGATCAGGCCACGGCCTGAAATCTCAACGCAGTCCTCCGGCGTCAGGAAGTCGAGTCGCGGCGTTTGGCCGATCGCCAGAATAACGGTGTCGCATTCTATGGTCGATTCGCTGTGGGCTTCGAATGTCGGGTTGAACCGGCCGGAGGCATCGAATATTGACCTGGTACGGACTGTTTCGAGCCCGACCACCTTGCCGTTCTGGCCGAGCACGCGGGTGGGACCCAGGCCGTCTCTCAGTCGGATACCCTCGGCCTCGGCTTCCTCGACCTCTTCCAAGGCCGCAGGCATCTCGTCACGCCGCTCCAGGCAGACAATACTGACTTCCCGCGCTCCCAGGCGTAAAGCGGAGAGCGAAATGTCGACCATCTCGTGTGTGGCGACCGCGCTGATGCTCGCGGGGTTGGGTTCGGGTGCGTCGGGCCGGTGCTGTTTGAGCACCTCACGCGCCGCTGAGCGCGCCACGTCCATGGCCACGTTGCCGCCGCCGATTACCAGCACCTGCTTTCCGATGGTGAAGCGGTAGCCGAGGTTGGCATTCAACAGGAACTCGATCCCTTTGTGGACGCCATCCAGGTCGACACCGGGGATGGAGAGATCCCGGCTCCGATGCGCGCCTACCGCGAGCACGATGGCGTCGAAGCCCCGTTGGCGCAACTCGCGGATCGTGAAATCGCGGCCGGCGGTCTGATTTGTCTGGAGCGTAACGTCGCCGGTCTCGAGGATCTCGCGGATCTGCGATTCCACGATGTTGCGCGGCAGGCGATACTCGGGAATGCCCAGGCTAAGCATGCCACCGGGCACGGAAGCGGCTTCAAATATGGTTACCGAATAACCCAGCCGGGCCAGATCATGCGCGGCCGAAAGACCGACTGGCCCGCTGCCGACGATGGCTATGCGAAACGGCATTCGCACGACGGGCGGGCGCCCAATTTGGAGGGGCTGGCGCGATTCCGGGCCGTAACGCTCGGTGAGAAAGCGCTTCAGCGCGCGAATCGAAATCGGCTTGTCGACGGCGCCTCGGCGGCAAGCCGTTTCGCACGGATGCGCACAGACCCGCCCGCAAATACTAGCCATGGGATTTGGGTCGCGGGCATAGCGATAGGCTTTCTCAAAACGCCCTTCCGCGATCAAGGCCACATACCGACCGGCATTGGTCCCCGCCGGGCAGGCCATCATGCACGGAAAGTTGCTCTCCAGCCAGTCTTGGTCGACTTTCTTGTCACGGAATCGGCTCAGCATGACAGCCTCGCCCGGTCTTTACTTGGAGAGTGTGAACTCGACGGTCACGTCACCCCCGAGCGCGACAGGTTTGGACTGGTTCTTGTAGCCTTCGTGCCAGGCGGTGACGGTGTAGCTGCCGTCGGGGACGTTGGTGATCTTAAA
>JAGWQP010000240.1 GCA_028876805.1 Acidobacteriota bacterium
AGAGTTGGTTCAACCCGCAGGGCTCGTAGCGCGAAGGCATCAAGAACAGGTCGGCGCCGGCCTCCACTTGGCGGGCTAGCCGTTCGTCAAAGGCGATGCGGATGCTCAGGCGGCCTGCGCATCGGCGGGCCACGGCTTGAAACAGATCCTGATAGTGCTGGTCGCCCATACCGACCACGACCAGTTGCAGCCCTTTGGCGATGAGCGGATCGACGGCTGACGCCAGCAGATCGAAACCCTTTTGTGCGGCCATGCGTGAGACCATCCCGAGGAGCGGAGTCTGGGGCTCTTCGGGCAGCCCGAATTCCTTCTGGAGGTCCGCCTTGCAGGCCCGCTTCCCGGAGAAATCCGCCGGACCGTAGTTGCCGGCGATCGCGGGGTCGGTTTCCGGGTTCCACACATCGTAGTCGACGCCGTTCAAGATGCCCACCAGTCGAGACGCGCGTTCCTGGAGAACGCCCTCCAGGCCGAACCCGTGGTCCTGGGTTTGGATCTCCCGGGCATAGGTTGGGCTCACCGTGGTGATGGCGTCGGCGAAGGCCAGGCCTGCTTTGAGAAAGTTGATCTTGCCGTAGAACTCAAAGTGGCGCGGTGTGAATAGGCTGGCATCCAGGTTCAACAGATCCCACTCGTCGGGACCGAACACGCCCTGATAGCCCAGGTTGTGGATCGTCAACACCGTGCGCACCGTCGAGAGACCGGGATACCGTTCCGGCTGGGCCTTGAGAAAGGCCACAGCCAGCGCAGCCTGCCAGTCGTGCGCATGGAGCACGTGCGGCGTCCCGGTGTGGCGTAGCACTTCCAGCGCGGCACGGGCAAAAAACGTGAACCGCTCGGCGTTATCCGGGTAATCCCCTTCCGGGGTGCCGTATAAAAATGGCCGGTCGAAATAGCGATCGGCCCGGATAAAGTAAGCCGAGATGTTCCGGCCCAGCGTGGCGGCGAGGACGCCGGCTTCGTGCCGGCCCGTGCCCAAAGAGACGGCGAAGCCGATGCCGGTTTCGCGCAGAAGGGCGGTTTGATCAAGCACCGCGCGATATGCTGGCATGATCAGACACAGCTGATGGCCAAGCCGCTCGAGAGCCGTCGCAAGCGAGCTTGCCATGTCGGCCAGCCCTCCTGTCTTAGCAAAGGGCACGATCTCCGGGCAGGCCATCGCGATTTTCAGTTGCGCCGGCCTCGCGACCGGGATGCGCGCTTTGGGCTCCCGCACCTTGACGGAAACGGCGGCACGCGGCCGAAATTCCGCTGCTGTCGCGATGCCAGGAAACGGATCATCCCGGCTCTCCAAGTTCTCAAGCCAGTTTTGGTCGATCGTTTCAGCATCGATCTGCTGGTGGAGGCGGTTGAGGCACACTAGATGGCCCCTGGCCCGGCGGATCGCATATTCCTTCATCGTCCCGGAATTGATCATGAACGCCCAATCGCTCGCCTGGGCCAGCAGCAGTTCGCGCCCCGCCTGGTTCAGAGCCCGTCGGGTGAGCCCGGTCGACCGCCGATGACGGGCGATGAGTTTCTCCAGCACCGCCGCTCCGCTGTGCAGGTGACGATAGATCCAGTCGGTTTCGGGGTTCAACCAGACCTCGTTGAAGCCGTTCCGGCCCCAACTCGACAGGCACGGCGTCGCCACCTGGTTGTCGGGCCATTGGTTGAGGTATTCGGAGAGTGTCACCAGCCGGATGGTGTCCTGGTCCAAGGCCGCTTTCCGGATCAGGTAGTCGATCCAGCGCGGGCCTTCGAACCACCAGTGGCCGAACAACTCGGCGTCGTAGGGCGCCACCACCAGTGGCGGCCGGTCCATTGCCGGGGACATCTCCTGGACCTGCCGGATCCGTTCGGCCAAGAAATGTTCCGCGTGCAGCGAGACTTTGTGCTCAGCCCACTCCGGCACGTATGGTTCCTTGTGGTCGCCAGGGCCGGTGATACGGTAATACTTGAGACCGGTGTCGACGCGAAGGCCGCTCGGATGAATATACGGCCGCACATAGTCGAGGTCACCATCGTGGCCGAGGTCGCGGTAGAACTCGCGGTAGTCGAAATCGCCCGGATATCCTACCTTGGAACACCACACCTGGCGCGACGAATCCGGGTCGCGGCCGAAAGCCGCCACTCCGGATGGGCAGAGGATGGGTGCAAAGACTCCATAGCGGGGGCGGCGGTCGGCGCGCGTGACGCCATGGGTCTCCAGAATCGTGTAGCGGATGCCGTGCTCTCCGAGCAGCCGGTCGACGCCCGGGTAGTAACCGCACTCGGGCAGCCAGAACCCCTCGGGTTTTCGTCCGAAGACCTGGCGGTAGTGTTTCACACCCACGCCGATCTGAGCGCGCACCGCCGATTCGTTCGTTGAAAGCAGCGGCAGGTAGCCGTGCGTGGCTGCACTGGCAAGGATTTCGACCTTTCCGAGAGTCTGGAAGTGCCGGAGCGCCCTCACCAGGTCCTTGTCATACCGCTCGACGAAGGCCTCACGAACTTGAACCAGACGCTGGTGGTACAGCCGCGCCAGAGGTTGGAAGTCGGGGAGCGGGGCGGTGCGGGCGATCTCTTTATCAGCCAGTTCGATCGTCTTGTCCAGCTTCTTGATGTACCGTGCCTGGAGCAGTGGGTCGAGCAGCATGGAGGCTAGTGTCGGAGTGAGAGAAATGGTCAGGCGGAACTCGATGTGGTCTTCGAGGAGGCGTTCGAGAAGCAGGACGATTGGTACATAAGATTCTGTGATTGCTTCGAATAGCCAGTTTTCTTCAAGAACTTCTTCGTCATCCGGATGGCGCACGTACGGTAGATGTGCATGCAGCACCAGAGCCAGGTAGCCTAGCGTGGGCATCAACCGGTCCGCTTCTTCGAACGCTCCCGGTTGAGAACGGACGAAGAGAAACCGGGTGAAAACTGGTGTTCGGCCAAGCTGGTCAGGTCCTTCGGCTGATCGGGGCGGGAGAAGAGAGTTTGAAGAGCGGCAGGCGCAGCGGACTCGGCGTCTGAAACAGGCTGTTCCCGCCGCCGGAGCGCGTAGAGTTCGTTCATTTTCCGGCGCAGGACTTCCGCCGCATCGATCGGGCTGGCGACCGCTGCGGGGGTGGGCCGAGCAGGCGACGCTGCGGAAACCGACCAAGCCCGAGATCCGTTCATGCCGGAAGCGCCGACGCGAGCCTCAGGGGTTGGCTCCATACGGGCGAACCGCTCTTCGACCTCTGCCATCGGCCATGCGCGAGGTGTCTCGACTATGTTGGAACGCGCCAGCGGCACAAATTTGCCGCCTTCCCGGTTCACGCCCAATTCTACCCAATAGCGGCGTTCCGGGCTCCAGAGTTGGACATACCAGTTTCCGGCGGCAAGGTCCACGTTGACGTCGAACGAGCTCGGGGATTCGCCTCTGGTGGTGTCGGAAAAACGCAGGCAGCCCACGGCGGCCAGCGAAGCCTTTCGCGGGGCCTCTTTCGGATCCAGTTCCCAGTAGATATGGACCAAGTACGGATTCACAGCCATCGCCACCACGCGCGTCTCGCCATAGGACTTCGGCAACTCTTCCGGCTGTGCTGAGGTCGGGGGTACGGGAAGGAGGCGCTCGGCCTCCTCCACGCGCTTGTGGTTGTTGGGTGGGCGCGCGAGCTTTTTCTCCCGGACCGGTTGGTCCTGCAGTGGAATCGGCATCTCTGGAGCCGCCGTCCGGAACCGCGCCCGAAGAGCCTTCCGCTCGGCGAGCCGGCTAATCTGAGGCTCGTCTCCCGAGAGGCGTGGCATCCCCGTCACGGTCCGGGTTGGCATGCATGTCCTTCCTTGAGGGATCGGTGGATTCAGCGCATCTGTTCCAAGGTATAGTATCCGACCCGGCTCACGCAACGCCTAAAAGTCGTGATCGAGGATCGCCATGGTTCTCCGGCAAAGCTCACGGGCGTAGTCGGTCCATAGGCCGGTGCCCCAATATCGAAAACAACTGGTCTGGCTGACCAGTAAATAAAAGAGCGCATTGCGGTATCGGGGCTCGGAGGTGCGGACGTTTTGTGTTTTGGCCGCGAACTTGGCACTCACTTCTTCCATGGCGCTCAAGACGTGACCGTAGCCTCTCACCCAGGAGAGATTGTTGGTCCAACTCCCGCCTTCCATGTGGAACCGACCGTCCTCTTTTCGCAACCGCTCGATGACTTCGTCGAGGGCCACGGTGCCCGAGCGGCCTTGAAAGCGGTCCCAAATCCGTTTCTGCATGAGAGGCTGAACGGCGGGAAAATCCTGCTCGCCGACGCCGAGGGCATCGAGGTATTCCAGGTACTCGGTGCCGTTGACCGGCGGCACGTCCGAATACGAGGCTTCGCGCATGACCTCGATATATTTGCCGGGAAACTCATTCATCATCACGCCGCCGTTTTCTCCGTCGGCGATCTGTGTTGACAGCGCGGGAATCGGCCTGCCCGCCAAGTCGATTCGCGAGAATCCCTTGGCTTCATAATACGGCTGCATCTGGGCCACCAGCTTCGTGTCGCTGCCCTGGGTCTTGATGAGCGCCGTAATGGTGGCGGTCTCGCCGTTGGAATTCCGCGCCACGAGCCGGTGCGGGACGTGTGGTGTGCGCGTCGGATGTCCGTCCTCCACGCGCTCGACGGAGTGTTCCTGCACCAGGACCCAGCGATAGCCGCAATCCTTCAATGTGCGAACGAATTCGTAGGCCACATCTGGATGGTTTGGCAGCGCCATTTCCGGGGGCGAGAAGCCACGCACGCGGCTGAGCGCGTCCAGGCCGAAGATGGCGGCAAAGTGATGCTGCCAGGCGCGCACGTGCAGGCGAAAATCCTGAACCGGCGTCGAGGGTGCTACCGCGTGCCCCCAGGCGTTGCCCAGCCACTCAACCCCGCGGCGGTAGTTGCGGTCCGAGGTGATGGTCTTGAGGGCGTCGATCACATCATGGAGGCCCATCGTGCGCAGGCCGTGCAGCAGGCAGCCCGAGTAATCGAGCATGATGCGGGGCTGCTTGCCTTCGTGAATTAGTTGCGGCACGAACTCGCCCATTCGCTTGTAGCACCAGGCGAAAATTCCCGCGTTGTAGCGCGCCTCGTCATTGCCGTAGTCGCGCATGTGCTGGAGATTGCTGATGACCGCGGCGGTCCCGAGGTCCCCGCCACCTGCCGGAACGAGCGGCTGATGCATGTGGAGCGCGTTGGTGAATGCGCTCCGCGCCCGACCAAAGTCGATCGCCGACTCGGGAAGATAAATGGCGCCCGGTCGTGACAAGGCCTCTGCGATCATCGACTCCGCGCCGCAGATGTTGGGCAGTCCGCCGACATACTCTTCCAATCCAACCGTGGTCATAGCATTCACCCCTTATTTCGATTGTGGCCCACACCGGCTGGCGCACAGCCGGTTACGAGCCGTAGACGGCCAAGGTCTGATCCGCGATTTCGTCCCAGGCAAAAGCTGTTTCGGCGGCGAGGCGTCCGTTCTGTCCCATCCATCGCGCCCATTCGAAGTTGGTGAACAGAGTCCCCAGCCCCCAACCGATCGAGTCGGGGTGGGCATGGACTTTGAGACCGTTCACGTTGTGCCATACGAACTCCTGCGGGCCACCGTTGACGGTGGAGACTACCGGCT
>JAGWQP010000019.1 GCA_028876805.1 Acidobacteriota bacterium
CGCACTGCTGCGGGGTCAGTGAAGCGGCCGTTCGCGTTGGAAACAACGGTTTTCGCCGCAACTGGGCGGAAACAGCCGGTTAACCTGTTGGGAAAAAGATTGTGACGCTAGTTGCATTCGCTATGGGAATATAACTATATTTGCTCCCCGATTACGGTCGCTATGATGCGTTGCAGGAGCGTGGGGTGAAGCTCCTGCGCCAACACGCGCTTGGGTGAGGGAGGAGTCCATGGGACTAAAGTCAGGGCTGATCAAGTCGGTGGTCGCGTTGGCCGGGACCGCATTCGCGGCCGGGGCGCTGGGGGGGTGCGAGTATCTGCGGCAGCCCCGGCAGTGGGGAGCCTGCGCTGTCGTAGGAGGAATGCTCGGTGCGGGCGCTGGCGCCGCATCTGGAATTGTCATTGTCAACCACACCCAAGAAAATAACTCATCTGCTAACCCCTCAACCAGGGCTTGGGCAGGCGCGGGGGGTGCAGCCGTAGGAGCGATAATAGGCACGCTGGCTGGTCACTACATCTGCGATCCGATAATCCCGCCGCCACCACCGCCTCCACCACCACCGCCACCTCCTCCGCCGCCGCCACCTCCGCCGCCACCGGTGGTCAAGGAGAAGATCGTACTGCGCGGCGTGCACTTTGACTTCGACAAGTACGACATCCGCCCCGGCGATGCCGCCGTATTGGATGAAGCAGTGGCCACCTTGCAGGCCAATCCGAACGTGACCATAAACGTCAACGGACACACCGACGCGATCGGCACCGAGGAGTATAACCTGGGTCTGTCGAATCGGCGTGCGGATGCGGTCGTGAACTACCTGACCCAAAGGGGAATCGCGTCAAGCCGCCTGATTCCGCACGGCTACGGCAAGAGCCAGCCCATCGCCACCAACGACACGCCGGAGGGCCGCGCTGAGAACCGCCGCGTCGAACTGGTACCAATCCAATAGATCGCGCCAAGGTCCAGTCACTACGACGGGCCGGAGCCTCGAGAGAGGCTCCGGCCCGTCTGTTTTTAACGGCTGCCGAGCGCGTTCCCAAGGCTGATTTTGAATCGGCGATTTGCTATAAGACCGCTTCATGATGACGTCAAAAAAGCGCGCAATCGGCTTGCTTGCCCTGGCGCTCACGCTCGTCGCCGCGGCCTCTTTTGCACGCGCCCAGGGTCAGGGCATAGCCTCCAACCCAGCCGCGCCATCTTCCATGGTCTCAACTCCCGAGCAGAAGCCCTCCGATCTTAAAGCCCTGCACGATCCGGCTCTGCAGCAGAAGACCAAGGATGTTCTGACCGCGCTAAGCCCGGAGCGACGGCGGCTCGACCAAGAGTACCGGGAGGCGGCCGCCCTTTTTCCCTCATTTTGCAAGGACTGGGAGCAGAAGCTGCGCGATCGCGAAGCGAACAACATCGAGCACCTGGTCTGGAAGCTGGAGAACGGCCTTCAGACCGCCCTCTACACCAGCTACAGCAAGATCGAGAGCTGTGAGACCCATCAGTCCCCGCAGGGCTTTTCCATCGGAAAGCTCAGCTACGAGGAATTTCACTACCTGATAAAGGCAAAGACGCCGGACGAGGCCAAGCAGACCAAGGGCACTCAGGTCGACGATACCCACACCACCGAGATTTTCCGGTGGGATAAGGGAAAGTGGTTCTATTAGGATTTGCGCGCTGACCAGTTGCCGGCGCAACGATCGCACAGCGCGGAAGCGGGTCGTTTGGTGAGGAGTCGGTTAATTCAATTCCTTGTTCCCGTACCCGAGGATTCGCCGCGCCACGATCAGCATGTTGATTTGCTGCGTGCCTTCGAAGATGTCATTGATCTTCGCGTCGCGCATCCATTTTTCTAACAACAGTTTGCGCGAATAACCGAGCGGACCCAGCAACTCGACCGCCTTCTGCGTGATCTGCGTAACCACCAGCCCCGCCTTCGCTTTGGCCATCGACGCTTCCAGGTTGTTGCGCTGGCCCGTGTCCATCATCCAGGCCGCTCGCCAGGTCAGCAGGCGCGCCGCCTGCAGTTGAACCTCCATCTCCATGAAGTCGCGCTCCACCACGCTAAGCCGCCGCGGTGAGAGCCCATAGCGTACCGGCACGTTCTGTTCCTTGAGGAAGTTGCGCACGAAGTCGAGCGCGGCCCTCCCCACCCCGATTGCCATGGCGGCAACGATCGGACGCGTCGCATCGAAGGTCGCCATCACGTCCTTGAACCCGCCCTCCCGCTTCACCTCTGCACTGCCCAGGAGATTACTTGCGGGCACTCGGCAGTTGTCGAAAGTGATCGCTGCCGTGTCCGACGCGCGGATGCCCATCTTCTGCTCCAGTCGCGTGACTTGCATTCCCGGCGTTCCGTGTTCGACCACGAAGGGTTTTATTCCGGCGCGCCCGGCACTCTTGTCGACCGTCGCCCAGACCACGATGAAGCCTTCCGATTTATCGACCGCGCGGTGGCCTGCGGTGCAGAAAATCTTGGTCCCGTTGATCACCCAATCGTCACCGTCGCGCGTCGCGCTGGTGGTGACCGCAGCCGAGTCGGAACCGCACGCCGGCTCCGTGATCGCCATGGCACCCCACTTGGGTTTGCCTTCGCCGAAGCGCTTGAGGAAACGCGTTTTCTGCTCCGCCGTGCCTGCCGCCATCACCGCGGCACCGCCCAATCCGCTGTTGGGCGTGGCCAGAAAAAGACCTACATCGCCCCAGCACAGCTCCTCGGTCGTGATGACGGTGTTGAGATTGCGCAGCTTGGGGCCCGAAGGTTTTTCGTCGCCCGGGCTTCGCGCCGCGGGGCCAACATCATTGAGCGACTGCGCCTGCCACATAGTCTCAAAGAACTGCCACGGGTCGTCGTGTTCGCGCTCGTCATATTCGCGCGAGATCGGACGCATCAGGTTTTCCGCAACCGCGTGATACATCTGCAGGCGGCTGACCACCTGGGGTTCGAGTTCGAAATCGATCATCGTCTGTGGATCTCCTACACCGTTGCTACGCCATCGAGGGCGGCCATCGCACGCGCGTCGCGCAGCCACATTTCGACCGGATGCTCGCGGATGTAGCCGTGGCCGCCGAGGACCTGAACGGCGTTGTCGGTTACCTTCAGCGCGCTCGCCGCGACGTAGTTCTTTGCCAGATAGCTTTCTCTCAGAGCGTCGTGGCGTTTGTCGAGTCGCGCGGCCGCCTCCCATATGAGCAGGCGGGC
>JAGWQP010000241.1 GCA_028876805.1 Acidobacteriota bacterium
GGTGAAGTTGGTTGTCGCGCCTTTTGGTGCGCCCGCTTGCTTGCGACGGGCCGGCAGCCGGCGGAACGACCCGCCCACCGCGATCGGCGCTCCGAGAGCAGATACCAATCGCGGTTTCCGAGTTGGCCGATTAATATTTGATGCGAAGCGGTCACGTGGGCGTCTTCGTCGCCGACAGCAAAGGCAGCGTCGCTGAATCGAGGGCAGTTAAGGCCCGGCCGGAGCGGCGACAGCGCGATCATTCTCCGCCATGCCGAAAGCGGCGCGTTGCAGCCGGCTCGATCGCAGCGACGTTTGCCTGAGGGATCGGCTTCAGCCGCTTCGAGCGGCGCCAATCCCGAGGCCCCCCACAGCAGTCGCGATCCCCATAGAAGGGGGACATAAGTCGCGATCTGGAGCTGCAGTGAGACCGGGACAACAAAATGATTGACAGAAAAGGCGTTTAACCTTTTAACTATCCGAAGGCTGTTTGGTTAATAATGAGCTAGGTATCTGCAATTATGTTATTTTGATGGTTAATAATTGCATTAAGGAGTCTGCTTAAGGAGTGCCTGAGAAAGGCTCTCGCGACCGTAGGATGGTGCACTGATTTCCTACGTGCCTACCTTCGTCTGGGCCGGGAGCTACAATGTGATTGAGCCCTGCTATGGCGCCAATGAGGAAACCGAGCTCGCGAACGAGTCAAAACTAAGCCGGCGGCGCTTACTGGTAGGCATAGGAGCCACTCTCATGGCACCGTCAATTCGAGCGACCTCGGCGGCAGGGGCGGGGGCTTCCACAGCGGCGGCGGGCACCGCTAGACGCGCCCATGTCCGACATCCCTCGTGTCGTTTTCCAGATTACAAAAGGAAATTGCCGGTCGCGATGGTGCAAGCCAGCGCTTGGGTGCTTTCTCACGAGGAACTCAGGTTCGCACGCGACGACACGGCCAGGATGGGTGCCGTTGGGACCGCCCATAAAGATCCTCTGCCGCGGCGCGCGCCGGTGCGCCTCGCCACCTGATAGCCGGCTGGCGCGTCTCCGCCCGGGGAGTTGCGAAATACCACCGTGTCGATGCCGGGGGTCTTCCCGAGGGCTTCTCGGACCCGGCTCATCGCCCACCACCGGGCCGCTAAGAATGATCTGATTACCAACGACTTTCAGCTCCATCGCCAGCGCCGGGTTCGGCGAAAGCACCAGCGTCACAATCAAGACGAGGAGCGCACCGGCCAGGGCCATCCTTCGGGCAAACTTACCGAGCAGCAGCAGGCCACCTAACCCTCGTCTCGCGCTAATGGGCCGATATGTTCGGATCGAATAAGCGACATAGCCGCCATCCGCGGGCTGATCCCCTTGCGGCGTTCATTTTTTTCTAATTTTGCCACCCTAACAAGGCGGTGCAGGCGGCTCCCGTTCATCGCCGGCGTTGAAAATCTATGTAATTTCCGCGGCTAACAGGGAATTTGGGTCCCACTGTCCAGACCACGGTGCATGGGGTTGATCCCGATTTTTTATGTGACCCCCGCCCCCCCCGGGTGACACTCGATCGCTTAGCCACCGATGTGGACGTGCTTTGGAGACGAGTTCGCTCGAGACTCCCTCCTCCAGCA
>JAGWQP010000242.1 GCA_028876805.1 Acidobacteriota bacterium
CGGGCGATCACCATTTGCAGGTGACGCGGGTGAAGCCTGTTCTCGATTCGGAAGGCGGCTTGCAGGGCTACATGGCGTTTGCGCGGCCATGAGGCAATTCGCTACACGCGGGACCCGCGCCTGGGTTCTGGCGGGCGCGACCGCCCTAGCCGCGCTCTCCGCCGCGGGGAGTTCGCTCGACGCCACCTTCGCCAATATCGACCGTGCCGCCGCGCGCCTGACCGCCGTTACCGCGGACCTCCACTACGTCGCATATACGGCGGTCATCCAAGCTGAAGATCGCCAAACCGGAAAGTTTCTGCTGAAGCGGACCAAATCCCACGAAACCTTGGCGCTGTTCGACGTCCGGGAACCAGAACCCAAAGCCTATGCCATGGACGCCCATAAGGGGGAGATCTACCTGCCGGCCGCCCAGACTGTGCAGCAGTACGATCTGGGTAAATATAAGTCGATGATTAACGAGTTCCTTTTAGTCGGGTTCGGCAGCACGTCGAAAGAGCTCCGGAGTGGTTATTCGATTGCTTTAGGGGGGGCCGACACGATCGGCTCCGCAATGACCACGCGTCTCGAACTGACTCCCAGGTCGCCGGAAAAGCTCATGGATGTAAGAAGAATTGATCTCTGGATTTCTGACGCCAGCGGTATCGTGGTGCAGCAGAAATTCTATTCCGGCGGCGGCGACTATAAAGTAGCCACCTATAGCAACCTGGTGCTTAACCCTAATCTGGCCGATTCAGCCGTCAGGCTGAACCTTCCCAAAGGCGTCAAGCGGGAGTATCCGCAAAAGTAGCCCAATGAAAACCAAAACCAGCGCCGATCGCTTGCACTATCTCGACTGGCTTCGCGGTTTGGGCGCCGTGATCATGCTTCAAGGCCACGTGTTTCATTCCTTCATGAAACCGGAATTGCGGGGCGGCGGCCCGTTCATGCTGTCGCAATTCGTGGGCGGGATGCCGCCGGCCATCTTCCTGTTTTTGACCGGGATCACGCTGGCCTTCCTGATGGACAGCACGGAGCGAAAGGGTCTGCTGCCCGGGGCGCGGCTCACGGCTGCCCTTGGGCGCGCCGGGTACCTGTTCGTACTGGCATTTGCCTTCCGCTTCCAGCTCTGGCTTTTTGGCTGGCCGAAATCTCAATGGACTGACCTGCTTCGCGTCGACATCCTGAACGCCATGGGTTTCGCCGTGGCGGTTCTGTCGCTGATGGCACTATTCCGGACTGCGGAGCGAGCGCGGCTGTGCGCCGTGCTGGGTCTGGCAATCGCGTTCGCCTCGCCGTGGGTGTCGCAGGCGGACTGGTCATGGGCACCCGCCATCGTGCGCAACTACCTGGTTCCGGATTACAATTTCTTCGGTTTCTTCCCGTGGGCCTCCTACCTCGCCTTTGGGGTCAGCGCTGGCAGCATCATCCGCAGTGTCGGCAAGGAGGCGATCGAGCGCCTGATGCAATGGGCGGCCCTCGTCGGCGGCATTCTCGTGATTGCCTGTCAATATTTCGCCAGCCTCCCGTTTTCCATCTACGCACAGTCGGAGTTTTGGCTGAACAGCCCGGCGCAAGTCCTGATCAAACAGGGCGTGACGCTCCTGCTGGCCGCCTTTGCTTTCTTATGGACCCGCTATGCGGCCAATGGGGGCTGGAGCTGGGTGCGGCAGTTCGGCACGACGTCGCTGCTGGTCTACTGGGTGCACGTCGAGCTGGTCTACGGACGCTGGCTCTGGTTCCTGAAGAACAACCTGACGCTGGCGGGCACCCTGATCGCGGCGGTCGCGGTGATCCTTCTGATGCTGGCGATTTCGACGGTAAAGACCAAGCGCCACCGTCTGGCGGCCGCGTTCTCCGGCTTAGGCTGGGCGTTCGGCCCCAAGCCCGAACGCGTCCCCGGCGATTAGCGGCGTCCGCCGAGTGAAGTGCGGAGAACATAAGCAGCATGAGCAGCATCCGGGAGACAGCAGCCGCTCCCTCATACCAGGCCGCCCAGTCCGGCGCCAGCGGCGGTTGGAGAATTTGCTTAGGTGGCGTCGCCCAAACGGCGGCTGGCATCGGTTCCGCCGCATTTGTGGCCCACAGGGCGCGCGGCAGCCAAGGCGCGGTTAGAACGGGCTGCTACTCTTCTTCGATTTCGTGCGCTTCGGCCGCCGGGAGCACATCACGGTCGCCGGCCACCCACACATAGAGCGTCGGCAACAGGAACACGCCAAGGATCAGGGCCGCCACCAGGCCGCCGACGATCACGATGGCAAACGGCCGCTGCGAATCCGATCCGATACCGCGCGACAGGGCCGCCGGCAGCAGGCCGATGCTCGCCACCAGCATCGTCATTGAAATGGGCCGGAGCCTCTCGATTGATCCCCGGATGGCGGCGTCCAAAATGTCGTGGCCTCGGGCGCGAAGCTGGTTGATGTATTCGAGCATGATGACGCCGGTCTGCACTGAGACGCCAAACAGCGCGAGGAAGCCTACGCCCGAGGAGACGCTGAAGTGCGTACCGGTCGCCAGCAACGCCACCAGGCCGCCGATCGGCGCCATTGCCACGTTCGCAAAAATCAGCATCACCCACTTGAACGACTTGAACATGGTGAACAGAATCACGAAGATCACAAGCAGCGTAATCGGCACCACCACCATGAGCCGCTTCGAGGACCGCTTCTGGCTTTCGTACTCGCCCGCCCAGTCGATGTGATAGCCCTCCGGCAGCTTCACCTGCTGGCTGACCTTG
Source organism: Acidobacteriota bacterium (assembly GCA_028876805.1). GTDB lineage: Bacteria > Acidobacteriota > Terriglobia > Bryobacterales > Bryobacteraceae > PSRJ01. Next base: position 2,717 of record JAGWQP010000242.1, read on the forward strand.
CGCATGGCGTCCTCAACCGTGCTCCCCAGATCGCGCACCGGAACACTGTATTTGATCGCCACGTAGCGCGAACTCGCCTCCCGGTAGATTTCTGACGCTCCGTCAAGCACCTGGACCTTACACAGTTGTGCCAGAGAAACCCGCTCTCCGGAAGGTCCTACAATGCGAATATTCTCGATCGCCTGTTTATTTTCGCGGTACGGCTGCTGGTAGCGCACGACGAGATCGTAGCGCTGCTCGCCTTGCAGGACCTGGCTGACGGCCTTTCCCCCAACGGCCGTCTCTACCGCATCCTGCACGTCGGCCACGTTGATGCCATGACGCGCCGTCTGGTCCAGGTCCACTGCA
>JAGWQP010000243.1 GCA_028876805.1 Acidobacteriota bacterium
CCAGCAGGTTGTGCACGAAGAAATCGTCGAGTAGCCGCTGGCCATAAGCCCCCCCGGCGCCGTGGCCACCACCGGGCACGTAGAGGAGGTCGAAGTTCTTGTTGGCTTTAATGAGGGCGTTCGCCACCTGCAGGGTGGAAGACGGATCGACGTTGGTGTCCAGCTCGCCGACAATCAACAGGAGCTTGCCCTGAAGCTTGGACGCGTTTTCAACGTTGGAGGAAGCGGCGTATTGCGGAGCCGCCGGCCAGCCCATCCACTGCTCGTTCCACCAGATCTCATCCATGCGGTTATCATGGCACCCGCTGTTGGAGACAGCAGCTCTATAGAATTCAGGATGGAAGACCAGGGCTCCCATTGCGTTCTGGCCGCCGGCGGAATTTCCGAAAACCCCCACTCGTGTGATGTCATACCAGGGATATTTTCGAACTACCGCGTGATGCCATAGGATGCGGTCGGCAAAACCAGCGTCGCCCAAATTTTTCCACGCGACATCATGAAAACGGGCGTTTGCGCCAGGAACCGCGCTCGGAGAGGGTTTGCCGAATTTTATGCGGCTCTTGAAATGGCCCGAAAAGCGTTTCAACACCGCCTTGGACCGCTCGGCCATTCCACCATCTCCAAACGATCTGATTTCCGAAGCACATGCAACGATTGGCATGCGTCCGAATGCCTCGGAACTTCCCATCAAGGCGGCTGGGGCCCATTGGCAGGCGTTGCCGATACGCCTGGCCGCGGCGTCGCGCCTTCGGGTTCGCTTCAGCCCCATGGAATCAGCGATAATTTCACTTGTGCAGGAGTCCGTTTATCCGAAAGCGCCGGCGCCCAGACTAAATAAACGGCGTTTCCAGATCGATCGTTAGCCTCACCATGTGCCGGAACATCAGACCGCTTTTCAACCTCGAGCCCCCTGTCACCGAGGAGGAGATCCGCGACGCATCCCTGCAGTTCGTAAGAAAGATCAGCGGCTTTCACAAGCCGTCGAAAGCGAACGAGCCGGCGTTTCTTGCGGCCATCGAAGAAGTGGCCGCGGTCTCTGCTCGCCTTCTGGTTTCCCTCGAGACCGCGGCGCCCCCGAAGAACCGGGAAGAAGAAGCTGCCAAAGCGAAAGTCCGTTTCGGCGAACGATTTCGCAGGTGAGGTTCATCGGTCAAGCACAGACGTCGCCCATGTATCCCGAACCGCCACAGTAGCTCGTATCCTGAATCTGCATGATTATGCCATCCGGGTCGGTGAAATAGAGCTCCGGAGTTCCCGCCTTGGCTCCTCCCCGATCTTCCCCGCGCAGATTCACATACGACACCAAGGGACCTGGCGGCTCAGCACTCCTACCCCTCGGCTTGACGCCATAATCCGCCAGCGCCTTCATTACCTTGTCGGGCTCAAAGCCCTCCATGGTGAAGCAGCCGTGTGCAATTTTAGGCGACGGCGCTAGGGCCCCGGTCACGCTGCCCATAGTTATGAATTGGCGGTCTCGACCGATCGCCAGTAGGACTGCCGCACCCTGGTGGGCCTGAACGGGCATACCGAAGACTCTCTGATAGAAAGCTGTCGAGCGCTGCCGATCCGTAACATTCAGGGTGCAATGGCTGAGGCCGCCGAGCGCGAGGAGTCCCTTAGCGGGGGCGGGTTCGGGTGGCTTACAGGCGCTGCCCGACGCCCCGGCTCCGCCACAATAGCTGACGTCCTGGAGCTGAACGCGGAGGCCATCGAGATCGCCCAGGTAGAGTTCAGGTGTGCCTTCTGAGGCGCCACCCGCATCGGGGCCGCGCATCCTCACCCACGTCTTCATGGGGCCTGGGTCGCCCTTGGTCACGCCATGAGCAGCAAGGGCCCCCGTGATGAGCGCGACGCTGAAACCATCGACGGTCATGCAGAAGTGGGCTATGGAGGGTTTAACATTGGGACCGGCCTGGGCCAGGCTGATGTATTGAGGGCCACTCCCGATGCGGAGGCCAATCGATACGCCCTGGCGGTCAAGGACCGGCATCCCGAAGAGGCCCTGGTAGAACTCGACTGACCGTTTCCGGTCCGAAACCGTGAGGGTTATGTGATTGAGTGAGCGCACCCGGATGGGCGGCGGGCCCGACTGCGCCCAAGCCTCGCCCGCAGCCGCCAGAGCCGGGAGCGACACCAGCGCCCGCCTGCGGGTGATCGAATCGTTTTTCATGAGTCTCTTCCCTTCTTGCGGAGCGCCCGGCCCGTCACAGATCCCCGTCTTTTGGCTACTCAATTGGGCATTACATCCTTGAAATGCTTCCGATCCTCGATCGCCTGCTCTTCCTGCTCCTGTGTGTCTAGCTCGGCCTGAAACTGCGCCGCGAGGCGATCTAGAATACGCGGCAGGGCGTATGGGTCGACGAATGTGTCCGGGCTGTAGGCTTTACCCGATTGATATTTCACTCCTAAGCCAAACTGTCCGGCGTGGGAAGTGAGATAAATGTCGCACGGAAGCCTTCCGAGAACCTCGAACGTGCGCTCGTAATCAGCCACAATACCGGGATATTGAGGATTGTGGATCAGCACAGTCCCCTCATTGACGGTAGGAAGGTTCGCGATGAGAACGTGATACTGGCGGTTGTTCTCGACGATGTCCATCGTGTAGCTTGTGCTGCCCTTGGTGTGGCCGGGAGTCAGATAGGCGGTGAGAGTAGATCCGCCCAGCTCGATTTTATCGCCGTCCTTAAAAGTCCGGTCGACTATAACGGGCGGGAACCAGCCACTGCTGCCGAACAAATAGTCGGTCTGGCCGCCCGTTTCAAGCAACTTGGCTTCCTGCTCGATCGCCATCATCTTGGCTCCCGTCCGGCGCTTGATTGTCGCCATGGCGGCGACATGATCGCTATGAGCGTGGGTAGCGAGTAGAATCTTGATATCCCTAAAGTGGAATCCTAGGACCTTCATCCGGCCACGAATCTCGTTGGCGGAGTATTCGAAACCCGAGTTAATCAAAATGTCGCCCTTCGGTGTGACGACGAGGAACGCGGCGAGATCTGTATCGCCGACATAGTAGAGGTTGCCGACGATCCGGAACGGGGCAGACCCGGTCCGCGCCAGGGCCAGCAGGGGAAGGGCTGTGAGTAGAAGCGAGGGACGCGGCATTCCGCAAGTCTTCCGGCCAGGCACGATCACGCTCCCCTACGCCCGGTCGAGTGCGATCGTGTCGTTGTACCGCTCCACAATTTTTCCATGCTTACACGTTAGAACACACCGACCCCAGGCCAAGACCGAGGCGATCCGCCGTTGAAATGGTCGATTCGTTCATTGAAGATCGTCGGCGATTTGGCAAGCGGATCAAGAATTCCAACTGCGTCACCCCATCCGGGAAGCTCTGCGACGCGCAGCTGCTTTCCGTCTGAAGGTTCTTGCGCTTGCGCTGACACGATAGACGACGAAAACTGAGATCCGCACGTCGAGGCTGTGGCCGGACCAGGCTCGCGAGAACTGGTGGACGATCCGAACGTTGCTTCTCTCGCCACGGGTACACCCGGGGGCTCTTGCCCTGCCAGGGAAGCCGAGTCCTGCCGCGATACCGGGGCTCGTTGAGGTGATTGCTTTTCGCGAGAGCGAGCGCAGGGATTCTGCTCTGGAGTCTTGAATCGGCCCCGCATTTCAGTATCTCGTGCCAGTCTATCAGTTTCTTTCGAGATCGCCCGAAGGCCGGCGGTCCCCCCGAAGCCCCAATTCCTGGTTTCGGCACGCGCGGGGAATCCGGATTCATCCGCGGAATGGCCTGCGCCTGCAATCGGCGCTCGGGTTAGGTAAAATCTGGAGACGAAGACTATGGCCCCAGGGAGGTAGGCGGATGAGACCCAGATTGAAGACCCGACAGACGAGGTCTGGAGGTTTGGTATTAGCTCCATTCATCGTTTTGTTCGCACAAATGGCCACGACCGGTACGGCGTGCGCAGAACCCTCCAACGCCCCGTCACATGAACAAGTCACGTTCTCCAAGGATGTCGCACCGATCTTTCAAGCGAAGTGCCAGGAGTGTCATCAGCCGAATTCCATCGCGCCGATGTCGCTCATCACCTATAAGGAGGCACGTCCTTGGGCGCGCTCTATCAAGGAACGTGTGGCAACCCGTCAAATGCCGCCCTGGCATATCGACCGCAGCGTCGGCGTGCAGAAGTTCAAGAACGACATGTCTCTAACCGATGAACAGGTAGCCACGGTTGTCCGCTGGGTCGACGCCGGGGCGCCGGAGGGCGACCCAAAGGACCTGCCGCCGCCTAAGCCGTTGGTGACCGACAACGAGTGGAAAGCGGTGCGCGACGGTTACGGACCCCCGGACCTTGTCGTCAAGTCGCCCGAATTCACCATGGCGGCGCAACATCAGGATGTGTGGTACCGTCCGATGTCCGATATTCCGATCAGCGAACCGCGCTGGGTCAAAATGGTCGAGATTCGGCCGACCAACTTGAAGGGGCGGAGGATCCTGCATCACTCTATCGCCTACCTGGTGCTCAACAACGATCCGGACGCCGTCAGCAAAGGCACGGCCAACGGACCCAATCGCCGCGGCGATAATCCCGACGATCTGGTGAACCGCCGGCCACAACTGATGGAGTGGGCAATCGGAAAGGGCTACGACCTCTACCGTCCGGGCACCGGAAAGTTGCTCCTGCCGGGCGAGAAGATTTCCTGGGACCAGCATATTCATGCCGTAGGCGAGGAGATCACGGCCGGCTCTGAAATCGGCATCTGGTTCTACAAGAAAGGCGAGGAGCCGAAGAAGCGAAGCTATTTGATCGGGTTCACTGGGCTCCGGAGTGGGCAGTCTCTGGACATCCCGCCGAACTCCTTGGCGCAGACCGAGGGTTTCACCGTGCTCAAGGAGAACACGCTCATCGAGAACTTCCAGCCGCATTTTCACCTTCGTGGGAAATCGATGCAGGTCGAGGCGATTCTACCGGACGGAAGCAACCAAATCGTGAGCTACGTCGGAAACTTCAATTTCAACTGGATGACGAACTACATCTACACCGACAATGCCGCACCCGTGTTCCCCAAAGGGACGGTCATTCACGTGACTGCGTGGTATGACAACACCAAAGCCAACAAGAACAATCCGGATCCTGACCAATGGGTCGGCTATGGCGATCGCACGGTCGACGAGATGGCGCACGCCTGGATGAACGTGGTCTACCTGGATGACGATGAATACAAGGCTTTGCTCGCCGAGCGCAAGACGCAGGTCACGCGAGCCGAACCTGGACAGAATTTGCAATGAAACGACTCCCGAGTATTTGCGCCGCCGGCGTAGCCGTCGGCGGCGTGCTCTTGCTCGGGCAAACCATCCCGGAACCACGGAGGAAGTTCGGCGCGAGCGTCACTGGCGCCTTTGAGGGTTGGTTCGGCAGCGACAAGCAAGCCCGCACATTTCTGGTCGGATATTTCAATCGCAACACCGAACAGGAGCTCGACATACCGATCGGCCCGAACAACCGGATCGAGCCCGGTGGCCCAGACATGGGGCAGCCGACGCATTTTCTCCCGGGCCGGCGCTACGGAATGTTCGCTGTCCCGGTACCAAGGGATTTCAACCCGCAGGATAAGTTCACCTGGACAATCTTTGCGAACGGCCAGTACAACAGCATTCCTCTTCGGCTGAACTCAGACTACGTGATCAGCCCATTTAACGAAATTTCGGTAGGCAATACCCCGCCGGTCATTCGGTTCGAACCGAACGGAACCGCGGTTCAAGGTCCGATCGCAATGCTGGCCAACGCCCCAGTCCGTACCACTTCGTTGTCGATGCCGCTCGTTTTGACGCTTTGGATCACCGACGATATGAAGTATACGAGTGGCACGGGTGCGCCGAGGACCGCCGATCGTCCGCCGGTGACGCTGCTGTGGTCAAAGTACCGCGGCCCTGGCTCGGTGAAATTCGACAAAGCAAATCCGCCCGCCCAGCCGTCCGGGACGCCGGCGAACGAAAGCGGAGGCTTTAGCGGGAAGGCAACAACCACCGTTGCCTTCGGCGAAGCTGGCGATTACGTGCTACACGTGACGGTGAACGATTACTCTGGTGACGGGGGCGGCGGCTTCCAATGCTGCTGGACGACCAGTCTGGTTAGGGTTTCGGTCACGCCATAACATACGGCACCCCACCTCGAGTCTCGAGGTCAGAGCCTGCCGACTCTTCCGAGTGAGCGGAGTCCCGGCCAAATCGAAAAACCGGCGAGTGTCAGACAGAGACCGGTGCCACGGGAGTCTCCGCCGGCCTTTCCGACCGCACCCACTCTGATTGATGGTTCCAGAGAAAAACCGATCCCCCGGTGATACAATTACCCGCTATGACGACGTCCTCCACCGCGCACCGCCGCCGCTTCCTGCGGTTTCTCGCGGCCAGCCCGCTGTTCGCCGAGGCTTGGGCGCAGCAGACCTGGCCGGTCATCACCAGCGCCAAAGACGCCGTGGATGTGATGGACTTTGAAGAAGCCGCCCGGAAAGTCTTGCCGCCGGCTCATTGGGGCTACATGGCCTCCGGCGTCGATGACGACTTCACGCAGAAGATGAACCGGGAAGGCTTCAAGCGCTTCCAACTGCGGCCGCGTCGTTTGGTCGATGGCAGCAAGCCCGATCTGAAGACCGAGATCTTCGGCGTTACCTGGGAGACCCCGATTTTTCTGTGCCCGGTCGGCGGCCAGCGGATGTTCCACCCGGATGGTGAAATCGCCGTGGCCCGCGCCGCCAGGGCAAAAAAGACCACGCAGATTCTCTCTACCGCGACCTCGACCGCAGTGGAAGACGTCGCGCACGCGCTCGGCTCGCCGTTGTGGTATCAGCTCTACATGCCGAATCGCTGGGAGGGAACCGAAAAGCTAGTGCGGCGTGTGGAAGAAGCCGGATGCCCGGTCGTGGCCTGGACCGTCGACGAGCTCCAGGGGCGCAACATGGAAACCGCGGAGCGCTTTCGCCGCCTCGATACGCGGGACTGCGTCTCCTGCCACGCCACCGCGCGCGGCGGCCGAGCACCGGCCGACATGCCGATGTTCAAGGGAATCCCAGGCGGCATGAATCCGGCCACGGCCACCTGGGATTATGTGGACCGGCTTAAGAAGCTGACGAAAATGAAGCTTCTGCTCAAAGGCCTCGATACGCGCGAGGATGCCCGGCTGGCCCGTGAGCATGGCGTCGACGGGATCATTGTCTCTAATCACGGCGGGCGCTCCACTGAAACCGGGCGCAGTACCATCGAGGCATTGGGTGAAGTGGTGGACGCGGCCGGCAGCCAGATTCCGGTGCTGGTCGACGGCGGTTTCCGCCATGGCACCGACGTTTACAAAGCACTCGCCTTGGGGGCGCGCGGCGTGGGCATCGGGCGTCCGTACGTCTGGGGCCTGAGCGCGTTCGGCCAGGAGGGCGTGGAGCGCGTGCTCGACATTCTGCATGCCGAGCTCGGTCTCATCATGCGCCAGTGCGGCACGCCGACGATCGCACAAATCACCCGGGCTTCCGTGATGGCGGCGGACAGCCGGCTGTAACCCCACCTTGGGCTTGGTGTCGATGAGTGGGCCGGTGCGCGCAATGGGTATGATATTCTTGTATCCGTTCAGGCATGTCCCTCCTCGAAATCTGCCAGTGGCTCCAGGACACCCAGTTTGGCACCAGCCTTCGCGAATCGATCTGGATGTTTCCCATCGTCGAGGGGACGCACGTTATGGCGCTCTCGCTCTCGGTCGGAACCCTGCTCTGGATGGACCTGCGGCTGACGGGCACGTTTATGAAGACGCAGCCGATGTCCAAGGTTTCAAGCTCGGTTCTTCCGTGGACTTTAGCCGGCTTCGCCATCATGACCATCACCGGCCTGCTGCTTTTCTGGTGCCAAGCCGTCAAGGCTTACAACAGCATCTTCTTCAAGATGAAGGTCGCGATGCTTTTCCTGGCGGCGCTGAATGCGATCGCCTATCACTCCACCATCTACCTAAGGATGGACGAGTGGGACAAGGCGATTCCGCCCCCGCGGCGGGCCCGCTGGGCCGGCTGGTGTTCCATCGTGCTATGGATCGGTATTATTATTTGCGGAAGGACCATGGCGTACAATTTCTAGCCCGAAATGTGAGGGTTTGTCGGTGTATTATCTTTTCCCGTTTTTCAAATGGTGCGACAACACTTGGATCGCCCAGACCATCCGCGGGTCGAAGTACATCTTTCCGGTGGTTGAGGCGATCCACCTGCTCGGGCTGACCGTATTGCTCGGCGTCATGGTAATCATGAGCCTGCGGCTGTTCGGTTTCATCCTGCGGCATGAGTCCACTCGCGACGTGGCGACGGACCTGCGGCCCTACGCCTGGACCAGCATCGGCACGATGCTCGTGACCGGCTACCTTTTGTTCGCCTCCGAGGCATTGAAGTGTTACGACAGCCCTTCATTCCGCTTTAAGATGGTCTGTCTGATACTGGCGCTAGTCTTCCAATTCACCGTTTATCACAAGGCCACTACGTCGGATAAGGCCGACTCGAGCCCGGGGTTTGCGCGCATCACCGCCATTCTCGCGCTGGTCTTGTGGTTCGGTGTCGGCCTTGGAGGCCGCGCCATCGGTTTCCTCTAGAAACTGCCGGCGCTGCCATCATGCCCGAGCTCCCCGATGTCACCGTTTACGTGGAAGCTCTGCGCGAGCGCGTCGTCGGGCGACGTCTGAACCGAATTCAGATCCGCGGGCCCTTCCTCGTTCGCTCTACGACCCCGCCCCTGGAGTCGGCTTTTGGCAAAACGGCTCGGGAAGTACGCCGCGTGGGGAAGCGGATCGCCTTCGGTTTCGAGGACGAGCTCTGGCTGGTGCTGCATCTGATGATCGCCGGTCGTCTCCACTGGCGCGCCGCCGCCTCGAAGACCAACTCACGAAGCACGCTGGCCCACTTCGAGTTCGATTCTGGAGTCCTCCAGTTGACCGAGGCTGGGTCGCAGCACCGGGCGGCGCTCCACGTCGTGGCCGGCGAAGAGGGCCTGCGCGGGCTGGACGCCGGCGGCATCGAGCCGCTTGACGCCAGCCTGGCTCGCTTCGCCGCCTCTCTGCGATCCGAGAATCACACTCTCAAGCGTGCTCTCACCGATCCCCGCTTGATCAGCGGCATAGGCAATGCCTACTCCGATGAAATTCTGTTTCACGCCAAACTTTCACCGGTGGCGATGACCGAGAAGCTCGCCCCAGCGGACGTCGAAAACCTGTACCGCGCCATGCGCGAAACCTTGCTCCTGTGGGTCGACCGGCTGCGAGCGCAAGCGAAAGGCGGGTTTCCCGAAAAAGTCACGGCCTTCCGGGAAGGCATGGCCGTGCATGGCCGCTACGGACAGCCCTGTGTGCGGTGCGGGACTAAGATCCAGCGCATCCGGTACGCGGCGAACGAAACGAACTACTGCGTCCGCTGCCAGACCAACGGTAAGCTCCTGGCGGACCGCGGGCTGTCTCGCCTCCTGCGTGAGGACTGGCCGCGGACGCTCGAAGAGATGGAACTGCGCAAGAGTCGAGGTTACTCTCGCGAACTGTAGGACTACGTCCCGCTATAATGGGGCTTCAGAACCGCAATGGCGACTACCACCACCGAGAGGGCGCGCCACGATTGGACGCTTGAGGAAATTGAAAGCATCTACACCACGCCTCTCGTCGAACTGATCTTCAGAGCCCAATCGATTCATCGCGAACACCATCGCCCCAGCGAGATCCAGGGATGTATGCTGCTCAGCATCAAAACCGGCGGCTGCCCCGAAGATTGCGCTTACTGTTCGCAGTCGGCCCATTACGAAACCGGGGTAGCGCGCCAAGCATTAATGACCGTAGAGGAAACCCTAGCCGCCGCGCGGCGCGCACAGGCCAAAGGCGCGACCCGTTTTTGCATGGGCGCGGCGTGGCGTAGCGTGCCTCAAGGTGCGGCCTTCGAGAGAGTGCTCGAAATGGTGCGCGGTGTGCGTGCGTTCGGCATGGAGGCTTGCTGCACGCTCGGCATGCTCACCAGCGAGCAGGCCGAAGCGTTGGCCGCAGCCGGCCTCAGCGCCTACAATCACAACCTCGACACGTCTCCCGAGTTCTACGGCCAGATTATTCACACCCGCACTTATCAGGACCGCCTCGACACGTTGGCGCGGGTCCGCCGCGCCGGCATCAACCTCTGCTGCGGTGGCATTATCGGCATGGGCGAAGATCGCGCGGCGCGTTACGGTCTGCTGCACCAACTCGCCGTGCTCCGCCCCCATCCGGAGAGCGTCCCCATCAATCTGTTGATGCCGGTCGCCGGCACGCCGCTGGCCGACGAATCTCCCCTAGACCCGCTGGAACTGGTTCGCACCATTGCCACCGCGCGCGTCCTCATGCCACGCTCCATGGTACGGTTGAGCGCCGGACGCATCTCGCTCTCCGAAGAAGCGCAGGCGCTCTGCTTCATGGCCGGAGCTAATTCGGTGTTCCTCGGCGACAAGCTGCTCACCACGCTCAATCCCGGCGACGCTGATACCCGTCTGTTTGAGAAACTCGGCGTGCGCCTCGCCCGGGGTGCCGATGTCGTCGGTTAACGCGCTCGAACGCCGCCTTCACGAGCGGCTGTCGGAACTCGACGCGGCTGGCCTGACGCGATCCTTGCGCCCTCCCTCGGGAACCGATCTCGCCTCCAACGACTACCTCGGCTTTTCCAGGCATCCTCTTCTGAAGCACCGTATGGCCGAAGCGGTCGCGCAAGAAGGGTGCGGCAGCACCGGCTCGCGCCTGTTGCGCGGGGAGCGTGAACACTTCAGAGAGCTGGAACAGCGGTTCGCGGCTTTCAAGGGCGTGGAGAGGGCGCTGCTTTTTTCAAGCGGCTACCTCGCCAATCTCGCGGTGCTGGCCACCATGACCGAAGAAGGTGACGTGATCTACTCCGACGAGCGTAACCACGCCAGTCTCATCGATGGCGTGCGCCTTTCGCCGGCGCGCCGCGTTATCTTTCCGCACAGCGACGCGGGCGCCCTGGCGCGCCTGCTGCGGGAGGACACCTCGCCCGGCCAGAAATTCGTGGTCACCGAATCGCTCTTTAGCATGGACGGCGATATGGCGCCCCTGGCTGAGTACGCCGCGCTCTGCCTGGCGAATGGCGCGGCTTTGATCGTGGACGAAGCGCACGCGGTCGGCATCTATGGCGCGCACGGGTCCGGGCTGATCGAAGTGACCGGCATCGACGCATTCCTCTCTGTCAATACGGCTGGCAAAGCCTTGGGAGTCTCTGGCGCATTCGTCGCCGGACCGGCGTGGGCCATCGAATACCTCATCCAGCGGGCCCGTCCCTTCATTTTCTCGACAGCCCCGCCCCCGCCGGTCGCCGCGGCGTTACATGCCAGCCTGACCCTGGTGGAATCCGAACCGTGGCGCCGGCACCAGCTGCTGGATCGCTCGATTTATTTGCGCCGCCGTCTGAATGAGTCGGGAGTACGCGTGCCCGACGGCGTCTCGCAGATCATTCCAGTCTTGCTGGGCGACAACCAGCGCGCAGTCCAGGTGGCCGATGCACTCGCACAAGCAGGCTTCGACGTTCGCGCGATCCGCCCGCCCAGCGTGGCTGCCG
>JAGWQP010000244.1 GCA_028876805.1 Acidobacteriota bacterium
AGGGCGCGAAATGGGATGCCGTGGTGCCCGCGGTGACGTCGGTTTCAGGGGATAAGGTCAACGCGAGCTACTCCGACTATAAAGAGCGAGTGATCACCGATGAAATGCGCCATTGGTGGGCGTTCCAGAAGCCGTCCCGCCTCAACCCTCCTGCGGTCACCCCGGACCGTTGGTCGAGGAACCCGATCGACAGGTTCATAAAGGCGACCATCGACGCCAAGGGACTCACGCCGGCCCCGCAAGCCGACCGGGCCACGCTCATCCGTCGCGCTTATTTGGATCTGACCGGCCTACTTCCGAGTCCAGTTGAAGTGGATGCGTTTGTCAGCGATTCCTCTCCACGGGCCTACGAGGACATGATCGAGCGCCTACTCGCCTCTTCGCATTACGGCGAACGGTGGGGGCGTTTCTGGCTGGACGTGGTGCGCTTCGCCGAGAGTTCGGGTTACGAACACGATCGGACCTTGAACACAGCGTGGCGCTACCGCGACTACGTCATCAAGTCCTTGAACGACGACAAGCCGTATAACCAGTTTGTGATCGAGCAGCTCGCCGGAGACGAGATGGACAAGCCGACCGCCGACAGCCTGATCGCGACCGCTTTTTACCGTGTCGGCCCGCGCGTGCGGTTCCGCGAGAAGGATAACCCCTACTACCGCTACGACTACATGGACGATATCCTCCGTACCACCTTTGGTGGCTTTATGGGTCTGTCGGTACAGTGCGCACGCTGCCACGACCACAAATTCGATCCCATCACCCGCATGGACTACTACCGCTCCGTGGGGATGTTCTTCGGTTACGTGAACTACGATCATTTGCTCGTTCCGAAGAAGGAGGCAGACGAATGGGCCGCTACGACGAGAGAAGTTCTCCGCCAAATAGCGCCGTTGAAGAAAGAGATCGCCCAAATCGAAGCTCCTTATAAGAGGAAGCAGTTTGAAGAAACCGTGAAGAAACTGCCCGAGGACGTTCAGTTGGCGATCAAAACGCCGGTGGACCAGAGGACGTCGGGACAGAAACTATTGGCGGCTCAGTTTGAAAGCGGCCTTGATATCGATCCCGATGCCAACGCGGATGACGATCTTGCCAAGATCGTGCTGGCCGCGACCGACGACAACTTCTATCACTACACGCCGCCGTCGGAAGCCCAGCAGGGATACCAGCGGAGAGGCCTGAAACTGAGCGACGCCGACGAACAAAAGAGAAAAGAATTGCAGGACCATATTGCGGAACTGCAAAAGAAGATGCCCAAGGTGCCGGCTGCCGTCGAGGGGGTTCGCGACGGCGACTACCGTCTCGCTCCCGACGGTCCGGGCGACATCCCCCTACCGGGGAAAAGCCGTGCCGAATACGGCGTCAAGTGCTGTTATCTGCCGGAGCCCGGGCAAGAATACAAGGTCCCGGACGTGCATTTCGGCGCCAACGGGCTGAACCTAGAAGAGGATGTGAAGGGGCCGGTGGTTCAACCCGGCTTCCTGCAGGTCCTCGTGAACGGAACGCCGCCGGCGGTGTCGGTTCCGCCAAAGCGAACCGATTACATGTCCAGCGGGAGACGGCGAGCTTTGGCGGAGTGGATTGCCTCGCCGGACAATCCCCTGACCGCCCGGGTGATGGTCAACCGTATCTGGTATTGGCATTTCGGCACCGGTATCGTGGCCACGCCGGGCAACTTCGGCAAGATGGGGACGCTGCCTTCTCATCCGGAGCTGCTGGATTGGCTAGCGACTGAGTTCATCCGTCAGGGTTGGAGCATCAAGCAGATTCACCGACTGATCATGAACTCGGAGACCTATAAGATGTCCTCCGGCTTCTACAATGCAAGCAACGTGGGGAAGGATCCAGGTGATGTTTACCTGTGGCGATATCCGGTGCGGCGCCTAGAGGGCGAGGCCATCCGCGACATTATCTTATCGGCGAGTGACAAGATCAACTTCCAGGCCGGCGGCCCCTCGTTCTTCCCGGCAATCCCCTTGAGCGTGCGCGTGGGTTACGCCAACGGTAGATGGGATCTAACCAAAGAAGAGCCGGCAACCTGGAGACGCAGCGTTTATTCCTACTGGAAACGCGGTATGAAGTTTCCGCTGTTCGACGTTCACGATCAGCCCGACCAGAACGTGACCGCTGAGAGACGCAATATCAGCACCGTGCCGACTCAGGCGCTGATGCTTCTGAACGACGAGTTCGTGCTACAGCAGTCGCGTTTCCTGGCGGAACGGGTGGCGCATGAGGCTGGTTCGGATCTGTCGGCGGAGGTCAAGCTGCTCTATAAGGTCGCGCTCAGCCGGCAGCCCACGGAGAAGGAACTCAGAGACGATCTCGATTTCGTCAATCATGAGCAGAGCACTCAGGCAGCCCAGGCCGGCGACTCTGGCGGCGTTGGAAAGGCGGCAGAGGACACTCGTTTACGCGCCATGAGCCGCCTTGTGCACGTGATGCTGAACAGCAACGAGTTCGTCTATATCAATTAGCCGGAGGTGGAAACACATGATGACCCCGCTTTGCGACGATTGCATGGCCAAAAAGCAACGCTACATCAGCCGCCGCGATTTCTGGTTTAAGGCTGGTATGGGGATCGGTGGGTTGGCTCTAATCGACCTATTGAACCGCGATGGTCTGCTGGCCGCTGAGGCTCCGCAAGCCTGCGTGGCGTCGGATACCGTCACCGACTCGCCTTACCTACCGAAACCCAGGCATTTCAAGGCAAGAGCGAAATCGGTGATTCACCTCTTCATGAGTGGTGGTGTGAGCCACGTAGATACATTCGATTACAAGCCGGATCTGCTGAGATATCACGGCGTGGCGCTGGGGGGTGGGATTGCTGGCGTACAAGGCGACGGGAAGGTGATCGTGCGCCAGGGGTATCCGGGACCGTTGATGAAAAGCCCGTTCCAGTTCAAACAGTATGGACAGTCCGGGACCTGGGTTTCCGAGATTTTCCCGCACATGTCCACGATTGTGGACGATCTCGCGTTCATCCACTCGGCTACCGGCAAATCGAATGACCATGTGCTGTCGCATTACGAGTGGAACACGGGCATGATCCTGATGGGCTTCCCCAGCGTGGGGGCCTGGGTGACCTATGGCTTGGGAACCGAGAACCAGAACTTGCCGGCTTATGTGGTGATCTACGACCACCGTGGCGGGCCGTTCAGCGGGCCGACCAACTGGGGCGCCGGGTTTCTGCCCGCCGCCTACCAGGGCACCGTCTTCCGCTCGGTTGGCGATCCGATCCTGGATCTCAAGCCGCCCTCCGAATACATGTCCGTGGAGCAGGAGCGGCGCGAACTCGATCTGCTGGCAAGGAAGAATGCGAACCACGCCGAGATGCACCCCGGGGTCTCCGATCTTTCCGCCCGCATTTCCTCGTACGAACTGGCCTATCGCATGCAGGGCTGTGCGCCCGAAGCCGTGGATATCAACCACGAGACCGAGGAGACTAAGAGACTCTATGGCCTGGACGATAAAGTCACAGAACCGTTCGGCCGCCAATGCCTGCTGGCTCGCCGTCTTATCGAGCGCGGTGTGCGCTTCGTGCAACTCTATAACGGGGCGATTGTCAACCAGAACGTAGATACCTGGGATGCTCATGCCAGCATTTCGGATAACCACCGGATGCACGCGGCTGAAGTGGACAGGCCGATCACGGGATTGATCACGGACCTGAAGCGCCGCGGTTTGCTGGATGAAACCGTCGTGCTATGGCAATCAGAGTTCGGCCGCATGCCCATTTCCCAACGAGCGCTGGGTCGTGATCACAACCCCGGATGCCAGACGATGTGGATGGCAGGCGCCGGAATCAAAGGCGGGCAGCACATCGGTTCTAGTGACGAGGTGGGCTACAAGGCCGCGGACCAGATCGTCTGGAATCACGACGTGCACGCCTCGCTGCTCTACCTTCTGGGCATGGACCACAAGCGGCTGACGTTCTACTTCAATGGTCGCAACATGAGACTGACCGACGTGGCGGGTGAACTGATCCCGCAGATTGTGGGAGGGACAGCCGCGCCGGCGTAATCGAGCCGCCGGAGGCCGCGACAGCCGCGGCTCTAGCTGGCGCAGAGGGCACCAAGGGATGAGTCCCATCCCATGTCTCCAGTGGTTCAACAGCGCCGGTCTCGATCTGAAGCCGCCCGGTTCGTTCGGGACTCTGGGTAAGGGGATACTTGCGCGAGCCGGGCATGTTCGCCTGGGATATGGGCGCCTTTAAAAAGATCTCGCTCACGGGCGACCGAGTGAACATGCAGTTCCGGGCTCGGTTCTTCAACATCTTTAATCATCCGATGTTCAATAACCCGCCAACCGACTTGAGATGCCAACTACGGCAAGATCAAGGCGACGCTCGCTCCCGAATACCGGCTCGCCTCAAGGCGATATTACTTCGGGCGGGCCACGCATCATTCAAATGGCGCTGAAGCCGGTATTTTAGCGGTCTGCGGAAAAAGGTTCTGGCACAGATTGTTCACGGCCTAGGCGGATGGGTATGTTCTACCGTCTTTGAGCCCTTCGGAGTCTGGGCGAAGCGCCGGAAGGCCCGGCAATCAAGGGTTTCAGCCAAAAGAGAAATGCTTGGTCCGGTGCCGATGATTCGCTGGAACCAGTAGTTTCTCTTCAGAGGTTCAGCCAGCGTCCAGAGATTGTAAACTGGCAGGTCGGGATCGATCTGCTGAATCTCGTGGCGGAGGG
>JAGWQP010000245.1 GCA_028876805.1 Acidobacteriota bacterium
CGAGTGCTTCACCGGATCCCAGGCCTGCAAGCCGCCGCGGACGCCGTCAGGAGCCGTTGGGCCGATGGCGGGAGCCTTGATCTGGCGCGGTTGGATCCTCGTGCGCACATCGCCGTTCGTACGTGGTTTGTAATCGTCATCGGCTTGGTAGGTGTATGGCTGGTACGAAGCGGGAATGTACACCAGCCGTGTGTTCGGGTTGATGGACATCGGCGCCCAGTTGTGGGCGCCGCCGCCGGTCGGATACACCGCTACCGGTTCCGTATCATAGTAGGCTTCCGGATTTACCATGGGACGCCCACTATCGTTGAGGCCTTTGGCCCAGTTCACTTTCACGAACGGAGCGCCGGAAATGAACTGCCCGGAGACGCGGTCAATCGCATAGAAGAATCCATTCTTGGCGGCCTGCGTGAGGACCTTGCGCGGGCGTCCCTCGATCGTGAGATCGAGCAGCATCAACTGCTGGACGCTATCGAAATCCCAGTTGTCGTTGGGGACGGTCTGGAAGTACCACTTGAGCTGCCCCGTCGTCAAGTCGACGGCCACGATCGAACAGGTATATAAGTTGTCCACGTTCTGCGCGCCGCGGAATTTCTGCACCCACGGCTCCGCGTTGCCCGTGCCGACATAAACTAGGTTGGTCTCGGGGTCGTAGGCGAATCCATCCCACACGGCTCCGCCGCCGCCCTTTTTGTAAAAGTCGCCGCCCCACGTCTTGGCGGCTACACGCATGGCCTCGTTCTCGTAAGGCAGTTTGGGATCGCCGGGAACCGTGTAAAATCGCCAGGCCCGCTTTCCGTTCGTGGCATCGTAGGCATCGAAATAACCGCGATTCTCACCCTTATCGCCGCCCGATACTCCGACGATGACTTTGCCGCCGGCAATCCGCGGAGCCATAGTCAGGTAATGTCCATCCTGGGTGTACGCCACGCGCGCCTCCCAGACCGGTTTCCCTGTAAGGGCGTTGAGCGCAATCAAGCGTCCGTCGAGGCATGGCGCGATGATGATGCCGTTGTAGAGCGCGAGGCCACGATTCACAATCAGGCCGGTTTGTTCACGCACGGCATTCTGATTGAGTTCGGGATCCCACCGCCAGATCTCTTTACCCGTCCGGCCATCCAATGCAAACACCACGCTCCACGAGGTGATACCGTAGATCGTGTTGTTCCAAACCAACGGCGTGCCTTCCTGATTTCCGCCGCCCGCCCCCAGCACGTAGGTCCACTCCAGTCCGAGCCGCTTCACGTTGGAAGCGTCGATTTGTTTCAGCGGGCTGTAGCGCGTCTCGCTCTGGGATTTTCCATACATCAGCCAGGAGCCAGGGAACTGGTCCTTTGGAGTGCCGGCGTTCTTCAACACCGTCTGGTCGACGGCTGCCGGCTTCTGCGCAGTCAGAGCAGCTGCAAAGCCTGCGAGACATAAAGCCGCCAGAAATGGTGTCGCGCGATTGGTTCGAAACGTCTGCATCAGGATCTCCTTCGCCGCCTGGAACGAGCCAGTCTACTGCAATTCGACGCCGAAATCACTCGGCCTACCACGCCGATACCGGGACCGGCACACGTACAGAATACAAGTCCGGACGAATGCCGGACTAAAGCGACACGGGTGAATCGCCAGTAACTACTCTGCTCGCCCGGTATAACCCTGCGCATCAATCGTCGGAATCGCGATGATACGGTTTTGCCAGCGGTTCACGCCTTCTGGGCCGACGTGCCAATCTCCGCGGGCATCATGACCGTGGATGACACCTCAAACTTGATCGCCCTAACGAACCGAGGGAAGCACGTCGTCTCGCCCGGCGCATCCTGGGGGCCTCCTGCCGTGGCCCCGCCTATGTCAAGCTGAGCCCCTCCAGCCACAATTGTTCCCCACCTATCTCCGCGGCGCATCCCCAAATGGGATTCGACCGTGGCCATTTGCAGCAGAAGGTTCGCATTTCTCCACCAAATATGGGCAGTCAGACTGCCGGGAAATAAGTCATTCGAGGGCGGCCGAATCGGCCGCAGCGGATTTGACCCCACGAAGCCATTTAGGGGCTGGCGCGGGGGTCTAATGCGATTTCAATTGAGAAAGATCGCGAAGGGGCGGCGTTTTCTTTCGGCCATAGGCTGGCACGCCATCCTAACGCGGCCCGGTCAAGGCATGGATTTGATTGGGAGAAGATGTGGTGATTGGGAGGTGAGACTGGGTGAGCCTCAAGTCGTTCGAGC
This sequence comes from Acidobacteriota bacterium, assembly GCA_028876805.1. GTDB lineage: Bacteria > Acidobacteriota > Terriglobia > Bryobacterales > Bryobacteraceae > PSRJ01. The sequence goes on from JAGWQP010000245.1 coordinate 2,211, forward strand.
AACATCCCCTTGATAGAATCGAAAGTCGGACCATCAAAATGACGTATCGTTTGCTTCTCGTCGCCACTATTCTCCTGCGAGGGAGCGCCCAAGGCCAGTGGCTCAACTATTCCCCGTCCGGTACGCCTATGAAAGACGGGAAGCCCAATCTTTCCGCGCCCACTCCGCGTGGTGCCGGCGGCAAACCGGATCTGACGGGTGTCTGGGCGCATGAGCGCACACCCGTCGCCGAATTCAAGCGTATTCTCGGCCCCGCCTACGAAAAGGAATCGCAGTCCGCGCTGCTCGGGATGGAGCTCGAAGTCGTGCATAAATACGGGCTCAACATCTTTGCCGACATGAAGCCCGGAGAGTCCATTCTGACGCCCGCGGGAGAGGCGGCGATGAAGCAGCGGGCCGCCGAGCAGCGGGTGGACAATGTCTGCCATGGCGAGTATGGCTGGCCCGTGGCAGGGCTGCTTGCCGAACCGTTCAAAATCGTTCAGGCGCCCAAAGAGACCATGATTCTGTATGAAGTGGACGGCCTCGACCGTCAGATTTTCGTGGATGGGCGCGAATTTCCGCCCACCTTCGAATTTCCGGCATACCTCGGATATTCCATCGGCCACTGGGCAGGCGACACTTTCGTCGTCCAAACGCGTGGATTCAACAACCGCACACCGATCGACGGGATGGGGCATCCCCGTAGCGAAGGAATGCATGTGACGGAGCGTTACCACCGCCGCGACTTCGGACATCTGGACACCGAATTGACCTTCGACGATCCTACACTGTACATGCGGACGTTCACGGTGAAGATTTCCTACGATCTGATTCCCAACAACGACATCTTCGAAATGTTCTGCACGCAAAACGAGAAGGACCGCGCCCATATGGTGAAGTAACAGCGCCGGCGTTTCCGACATCAAGCACATTCCTCCGAGACTGACGATGGTTGGCGGGCGTGTAGTATTTAGTGCTGCAAAGTAGTGGCTCGGGCCGCACGGTGGTTGCTCAACGACCTGAGCCCCAATTTCGTGTATGTGAATCGCCCTGAAACTACTTCGCTCGCCCGGTATAACCCTGCGCGATCGTCGAAATTGCGACGATACGGTTGCGCGCGCTCGGTGTTCCCCATCCGCCGTAAAACACGATGCCGAACAGTGTCCTCTTATCGCGGCCGCCGAAGAACGTGCCGTGCAGGCCCTGCGGGCCTGGGATGGTGCCGACAAACTTGCCGTCTGGTGCGAAGATATCCACCGACTTGCCCGTCGCAACATAGACGCGGCCCTGCTGGTCGACAGCCGAACCGTCGCCGCCCTCACCGCTCTGAAGTTTGCCGAACTTGCGCTGATTGGTAAGCGAGCCGTCATGCTTCACGTCAAAGGCAAAGACCACTGCGCCGTTCGTCACGTAGAGCGTCTTCTCGTCGGGGCTCAAGATGATGCCGTTGGCGAGAGGAACATCCTCGCCATACTGCGAGACCACGCCTTTCGGATCGGCGTAGAACACTCCGCTACCCGTGGCGCCGGTAACCGAGAAGTACACGCCACCGCGCGCATCAGCCGCCAAATCGTTTGCGACACCGCCGACGCATTCAAGCGGCTCGCCATGGAACGAATTCGCCAGCACCTTCCGCTGAGGCTCCAACTGTTCGATGGCCGAGCCGAGCCCGCGTTCAGCGACGAACAGCGCGCCGTTCTTGCTCCGCGAGACCGCACCGCCGGTGTTCGTGTCGCGGTGGATGATCTTGGCTAGGCCCGTCGATGGGTCGAGTTGCATTACGTTACTCGCGTCGTTGTTCGCGAACAACAATGTGCCGTTATCGCCGGCGATGGGGCCGTCGACGTTATTGCCCTCCCACGACCAGACGACCTTCCACGACTGCCCCGCGGCGAGAACGCCGGGGATTGCAGCCGTGGGTGGAAGGACCGGCTCCGGCGGCGCTGTGCTGGCGTTTGCCGACTGGCCGGCGCCAGGAATCGAGAACGGCTGAGGCGGATTCTTGCACTTCGCGAGCACGTTCTTCAGTCCGGGATTCTGCCAGCTCTGCAGGCTGCTGCCGCGAGGAAACGAAGACGAAGGACTCTGTGCGGAGACAACCGCTGCCGCGCAGGCGGCGACTACTGCGAGAGCGATCTGCGATTTCATTCTTGGATCCCTTTCGATCGCACGTCCCAGTTCGAATTCGTGCAGAGGCCGCAGTTCTTGCCGACGAACATCCGGCCGGCTTTCTTGTTGCCTTTGAAGGTCCACAGGAGCCAGTTCGACGCGACATTGGCGAACTCGCCGCCGCCAGGATGAAAGACGGTCGCAGTGTGGCCTGCATTGTGCCGGGCGCCGTAGAACGCTGGTACGTGGTTGATCATGTCGAACGTCGCTGCCGACTGCGCCATCATGAAGTCGGCATCGCTGCCATTGATGAGCAGCACGGGCCCGTGCAGGTTGGGCAGGTCGGCGGAAGTGGGAAACGCCGACCGGGGAGCGCCGGGCGCGGTGTTGCCCTGCGCCTGCGGGGCGGGCGTAGGCTGCACGCCTGAATTGAACACGCCGATCGTCTTGACGCGGGGATCGGCGCCGAGCGCGATCGAGAGAAATCCTCCGCACGATTGACCCATGACCGCAACCTTGTCCAGGGCGATCTTGCCCTTCAAGGGCGAGCCGGCTCGTGAATTTTCCTTCCCGGCCCAGTCGATCGCGGCTCGCAGGTCGTCGGCGGTTGCCTGCCGTCGCGGAGCGCCTTGCTGAGGAATTGTGCCCAGCACCAGGAAGCCGTGCGAGGCGATTGTGGTGAGAAAGCCCGCGTAGCGCGTGCTGTCGATCGCACAGCCGCCGTTGCCCCACACCATCACGGGCAAGGTGTCATTCTTTGGAAACCTTACAAGCGTCGTCGGGCGAAAAACGAGATGGCTGGGCGAGCCGGACGCGCCTTCGGAGGTGACCTTGTACGGTCCAGGCTCTGCGAGCGGCGCGCCTTCGACAGGCAACGACCGCTCGATCATCTCGCGAGTGATGCCGGGCGGTTGCGCGAGGCAAATGCCGGCACTGGTGAGCAGCACGGCGGCTGCAGCAATGATGGTCTTATGCATGAGTCGTCCCCTCCGGGACTAGGACATCAAGATCACAACCCAAGAGAAAACTCCGAGTGTTGTGCGTCTCATCGAGTTGTCGTCTGTTAAGTATGACACTCGGTGTATTACTTCCGCTTAGGCTGGGAAACGGAGTGCTGGTAAGTGGGCCCTGGCACAGGTGCGATAGCTGTCGCGAAATCGCCTTCGCGTCACCAGGCGCTACTCACGCGATGGTTCGGAACAGCTATCGTCCTGGGCGCCTCGCCGTTCGAGGCGGCCAACGAATAGCACGTGATCCCCCCCATCTTCCGTCGGAATGCGGTATAGCGTGATACAATCCCCGGATGAAATCTTGCCGCGCATGCTTCGGCACTGGCATTTTGCTTTGCCTAACTGCTTTGTCGCAGTCCTCGCACAACGTCGACAAAACGCAGTTTGAACGCTGGATGAAGGAGCTTTCAAATTGGGGGCGTTGGGGCAAGGACGACCAGAAGGGCAGTGTAAATCTCATCACACCAGCCAAAGTGAAGCAGGCCGCGGCCTCGGTAAAAGACGGCATTTCCGTCTCACTCGAACATCCCGTGCTCACCGCGGACGCGCCAGACAACACCGACCCTCTTATCCATACCATGACGGCCACGAGCCAGAATCCTGTATTGGGCGCATACGCCATGGACCGATATGAAATCTCCTTTCATGGCTATGGTCACACCCACATGGATGCGCTTGGCCACGCGTTTCGCGACGGTAAGATGTACAACGGCTATGCGCAGGGAGAGGTCAGCAGTGCGGGGGCGGGTAAGAACGATATTGCGGTATTCCGTAACGGTATCGTGACGCGCGGCGTCTTGATAGACGTTCCGCGCTTGAAGGGCGTACCTTACTTGGAGCCCAAAGCTGCCATCTACGTTGAGGACCTGGAAGCCTGGGAGAAAAAGGCCGGAGTCAGGGTGGGGAGTGGGGACGCGGTGTTTGTGCGGACGGGCCGCTGGGCACGGCGGGCGGTCAAAGGGCCGTGGAACGCCGGAGAAGAGCTGGCTGGGCTGCACGCGTCGACAGTGCCTTGGTTTAAGAAACGTGATATCGCAATTTTGGCAGGGGATGGGGCCAGCGATGTTTTGCCTTCCCAGGTTCCGGGTGTCTCACAGCCTGTTCACTTCCTGATGCTGATCTCGATGGGAACGCCGCTGTTTGACAACTGCGATCTAGAACAATTGGCCGAGACGGCGAACCGCCTTGGCCGGTGGGAGTTCCTCTTTTCTGCTGCACCACTGGCCGTGCCTGGTGGAACCGGGTCACCCTTGAACCCGATTGCGGTCTTCTGAGCGAGCCTGAACTCGCGTTGTCGGAAACTACCAGCGAGGCAACCCAGTCCGGCAATCCGGATAGAGTTCGGACAATGCCGGCCTGAAATGCGATGCCCGCGGTCCGCTCCACGCAGAGCGCCGCGACACCGCCGCCTCGCGACGTCCCCAGGTCGGTTGGGTGTACAATAACGGCGGTACGGAAAGCCAAAACGAAAACTCTGGACGATCAAATGCCTTCAATACAGGGGGTCCCGTGCGTGTCGCAACCGCGTTAGTGGTCGGCCTCGGACTGACCGCCTCAGCTCCGTTTGCTCTCGCTCAACCTTCTACACCCGGGCCGGCTACAGTTGCCCCGCGCTCTCCCGCGTTCGAATACCTCGGCACACTGCGTGCCGAAACCGGGACCCGCACCGTTGTCGAAAACGGCCCGCAGGGGACGCGAACGATCGTGCAGGTCGTCGGCGGCAGCTTCGAAGGCCCACGTCTCAAGGCGTCGGTGCAGACGCCGGCCGGCGACTGGATCACTAACCGCGCCGACGGCAGCTACCGGCTCGACGTTCGCCTCACGCTCAAAACCAACGATGGGGCACTGATTCTGGTGACCTACAACGGCATCGGCCAGACGACGAACGCTGGCGCGTCGCTGCGGATCGCACCGCTCTTCGAGACCGGTGATTCGCGGTACATCTGGCTCACACGGTTGCAAGCGGTCGGCGTTGGCGAGCGCCTGGGCACTACAGTTACTTACGACATCTACGCCCTGAAGTAGACTGCTGAACCCATATCGCGGTGATAAGGAACACGGAGCGTCCGATGCTGGACTCGCTGGCGATCCTGGACTACTCTTTGAGGAAAGGAGTATCACCATGTTCAAGCTCGGTAGTCGCGGTATTCGTCGGATGGCCTTGGTTTGGGGATTCCTCGTTTTGGCGGCTTTATCGGACCCCGGGACGAGGATGAACAAACACGCCGACCTGGTTCTTTCACGCGCAGGAAACTTGATGGCCCTTTACGGCGCCGACGCCGTTACCATCGACCGCAATGCGAGAGATTTCAAACTGCCCGATGAATTTGCGTGGCAAGACCGTCCAGGAAGCGCTAGTAAAACGGCGACTCTGTTTGGCGATCCGTCAAAAGCCGGCTTGTACGTGCAAATCACCAAACGGGGCCCGAACGATTGGAGCCAGCCTCACTCACATCCCAACGAGCGATTCATCACGGTCCTGGCCGGAACTTTCTTGATCGGCACGGGGGCGAAGTTCGATAAGAACAACACCGTTGCCGTCGGACCGGGCGGCGTCATCCACGATATCCCCAATCAGATCCACTACGACGGAACGGGGCCCGAGGGCGCTACCCTCGAGTTCATTGCCATGGGTCCAGCTGCGAGGAACTAGGCGAAATTATACGGAAACCCGTAGAATCAGGCCGATTTCGGTCTTCGTCGGATCAGGCTGCACTATCGCACTTTGGACGGCGGCTCCTTCACCTCGGCACTGGAACAGATCGCGGGGCGGCCGGGCCAGCCCTGGGAAGACGAGCAGGGCTAGCTTCGAATCGAGAGCTCCCCTACGCTGCGATTCTGTGCGTGGTCCGGCACGGCGCCGAACATTCCTGCCGTCGGCGCGGTTAGAACGTCAGCTTCAGCCCGAGCTGGATCAGGCGGGCATCGCCCGAACCAACGATCGGGTTGCCGACAGCGAAATCGGGCGTGGTGCCGCCAGCGCTGCCGAAGGTGCTGCCGCTCGAGGGATCGCTGCCGCCAGCCGAGCCAGTCACCGAGCCTAACGGATTGGCGAAGATGGGGTGATTAAAGAGGTTGAAGAACTCGGCCCGGACGGTGGCGTTGTAGTGCTCCTTGAACGTAAAGGTTTTGAATACGGAGAAATCCACGTTCTTGAAGCCTGCGTCGCGGAAAATGTTCCGGCCCATGGTGCCAAAGGTTCCTTTCGTGGGAGGAACCATCTCCGACTGGCCTTTCACGTAGCAACCGGCCGCCTTGAGCGTGCTCATATCCGGGGCCACCGCCGTGCACTGGTTCCACATTGCGGTGGACTGATCGGCAGTAAAGAAG
>JAGWQP010000246.1 GCA_028876805.1 Acidobacteriota bacterium
GCCGCGCCATCGAGCGCGAAATTAGCCGGCGGCTTCGGCGCGTTTTTGGTGTCTTCATTCAGCCAAAGAACTGCCGGGCCGGAGATACCGTCACAGGCTTGTTCGTCCAGCCGGAGGCCGTCCTGTCGAAACGAATACCGGCCCAAGACGGCCACCGGATTTTGCTCCATCGCAGCTAGGTCGTGGAGGATTTCGCAGACCGTGTGAGGGACGATGGGCGCATCGGCGCACGGCGCCGCTAAGGAAAGCAACAGCAACCCGAATCCATGCCGAAATCGTGGCATACCCGCAAGCAACGAGACTAATAGAAAATAGAGTACCGCAATCCATGATTTGGCAGCCATCTCAGGAATCGATAGAACGGACGAACGTCTGGCGTTTGATGCGCCGGCTGGGGTTCGGGGACCGCGAAGACTTCCTGCGGTTTTCCCGTGACGAGCCCGAGCGATTCTGGGACGAGATGATGCGCGAAATGGGTGTCGACTGGTTCGTTCCCTATCAGAAAGTCATCGACACCAGCCGCGGACCCGAGTGGTGCCGGTGGTTTGTGGGCGGCCGCCTGAATACCGCCCACAACTGCCTGGATCGGTGGGCGGCCACGGATCGCGTGGCTTGCGTGTGGGAAGGCGAAGACGGCGCACAGCGCACCCTCCCCTTCGCGGAATTGCAGACGGAGGCAAACCGGGTGGCGAATGGCTTGCGGTCGCTCGGCCTGGAACCCGGCGACCGCGTCGCTTTGTGCCTGCCCATGGTGCCCGAGATCCTCTCCATCCTGTACGGGTGTTTCAAAGCGGGCTTGACGGTGGTGCCGGTCTTCGCCGGTTTCGGGTCCGGCGCCATCGAAACCCGCCTTCGGGATTCGGGTGCCCGCGTCGTGTTCACGGCCGATCATTTGGAGCGGCGCGGCAAACTGCTCCCCCTCGCCGAAAGACTCCCGCGCCTGGCCGAGCACACGGTGGTCCTGGAGTACAAGGGCGCCGCGCCGCCGGGAACCCGGACCTGGAGAGAATTCCTCGGCCCGCAGCCTGCCTCGGCGCCGACCTTACCGCTCGATGCCGAAGCGCCCGCGCTCATGCTCTACACCTCGGGAACCACCGGGAAGCCGAAAGGCACGGTGCACACCCACGCTGGTACTCTCGCTCAAACCGGAAAAGAGATCTGGCTCGGGTTTGACCACAAGCCCGAGGATCGCTTCTTCTGGCTCTCCGACATCGGCTGGATGATGGGACCGTGGTCCATCCTCGGCAATCATCTGTTCGGCGGCACGATTTTCATGTACGACGGCGCCCCCGACTTTCCAACACCAATGCGGCTGTGGGAGATGATTGAGCGGCACCAGCTCACGACCTTCGGCATTTCACCAACCGCCATCCGGATGCTGAGCAAACACTCGCATGTGCTGCCCCCCATGGAATCGCTGCGCCTGCTCGGTTCGTCCGGCGAGCCCTGGGATGAAGCGGCGTGGCTGTGGTATTTCGAGCGTGTGGGCCGGCGGCGTTGCCCCATCATCAACATTTCTGGCGGAACCGAAATCATTGGGTGCTTCCTGTTCCCGCTGCCCATCCAGCCGCTGAAACCCTGTTCGCTGGGCGGTCCGGCGCCGGGCATGGCGGCAGAGGTCTTCGACGAAAACGGCGCGCCGGTGCGTTTGAAAAAGGGATATCTGGTGTGCACCCGGCCCGCGCCATCCATGACACGCGGCATCTGGAACGATCCCCAGCGCTATGTCGAAACCTATTGGTCGCGATTTCCCGGAACTTGGTATCACGGCGACTGGGCCAGCGTGGATGAAGACGGCCATTGGTTCCTGCACGGACGGGCCGATGAATCGATGAATGTCGCAGGCCGCAAGGTAGGTCCGGCAGAAGTGGAAGAA
>JAGWQP010000247.1 GCA_028876805.1 Acidobacteriota bacterium
AAGCAGTCTGTCCAATCCCCAGTCTAGAGTAGCTCGAAGAGGTGTGACAACGTTCAGGACGGACACACGAAACGCTGCCGACCGCCAGCCGCGACTCGGTTGAACTCTAGGGCTTGTTCTGGGCCCGCGTTTGTGTTCGCATCCGATCCTAGTTCTGGTCCAGCCCCCCAGAATTCAGCGGTTGCGAGGTTACCGGGGCCGGCGGAAACCTTTCGGGCCAGGCTGCGGACACGTCGGCGCCTCGAACTCGGGTGTGCATGACGGAGGGATTCGAGAGGCTCATTGCGCTGACAGCCGACGGGCCTGTTACGGTAACCTCAGATTTGGCTCACCTGCTGATTGTCGATGACGACCCAGCCACGTTGGCATCGCTCGCGCGGGCGTTTCGCATGGCCGGGCATGAGGCCACGGTGTGCGACCACGCGGCGCGCGCGCTCGAGCTGGTGAAATCCCAATCGTTCGACGTGATGCTTTCGGACGTGGTGATGCCCGGCAAGGACGGGCTCTCGTTGCTCGAGGATCTGCGGAGCCTGGGGATCGCGGTGCCGGTGGTGATGATTTCCGGGCAGGCCAATATCGAGATGGCGGTGCGTGCCACGCGGCTGGGTGCGGCGGATTTCCTGGAAAAGCCGCTCTCGACCGACAAGCTGCTCGTGACCGTCGACAACGTGCTCCGGCTGAAGCGGCTGGAAGAGGAAAACCGGGACCTGCGCGAGCGCGTGGGCAAGCACGAGATCGTCCACACGGGCGAAGCCATGAAGCGCGTGATGGCGCAGGTAGAACGAGTGGCGGCGAGCGAAGCACGGGTATGCATTCTGGGAGAAACCGGGACCGGCAAGGAGCTGATCGCGCGCGCCCTCCACGAGCACAGTGCGCGCCGCAACGGGCCGTTCGTGACGCTGAACTGCGCGGCCGTGCCGGGGGAGCTGATCGAGTCGGAGCTGTTCGGGCACGAGAAGGGGTCGTTCACCGGAGCGGCTTCGAGGCACCTTGGCAAATTCGAGCAAGGGAACCATGGGACGCTGTTCCTCGACGAGATTGGAGATATGCCGCTGGTGATGCAGGCGAAGCTGTTGCGGGTCCTTGAGGAGCACCAGGTCGAGCGCGTCGGCGGCGACCGGCCGATCACGGTGGATGTGCGGGTCATCGTGGCGACCCACCGCAACCTGGAGGAACTGGTCAAAAAGGGCGCCTTTCGGCAGGACTTGTATCATCGTGTGTACGTGTATCCGCTTCTGCTGCCGCCCTTGCGGGAGCGCGCCGGCGACATACCGGGACTGGTGAATTATTTTGCGGCACAGGTCGCGGCGCAGAACGGATGGAAGCCCAGGACATTTCAACCGGAGGCGATTCGGGAACTTCAACGCTATTCCTGGCCGGGGAACGTGCGGGAGCTGCGCAACGTGGTCGAGCGTTTGCTGCTCCTGGCGGACGGAGTAGTGGATGTAGCGGCGGTACGGATGGCTTTGCCCGCAGGCGCTGACGGCAGAGCCACCACGGGGAGTGTTTCGTCTTTCTCCGGAACACTCGCCGAACGGGTGGATGCTTTCGAACGCGAGACCATCTTGGCCGAGCTGAAGTGTCATGAACGGATGACGGATACGGCCAGGGCGCTCGGCCTGGAGCGCAGTCACCTCTACAAGAAGTGCCAGGCGCTGGGCATCGATCTGCGCGCCGAGCGCAAGAGCGAAGAGAGCTGAGGCCGCGCTTTCCGTAAGAAATCTTACGCGGTTTGCCTCGAGGCAATTTAGATTGATCCAGTAATTTTGTGTTGTTTATTTGTTTGCCTGATTTTGAAATTGGGTCTATACTCCACACGATATGCGGCGTCACCACTATCTAATCCCGATATCCATCGGGGTAATAACCTTAGGGAGTTTCCGGCCGGCGGAGGGGCAGCAGAAGACTCCGCCTCCGCCCGAGTTTGTGAACTGGCTGCCGGTCAGCGATGCGGAGCGCGATTTGAAAACTCCTCGAGTGGACAAGGATGCCGGTGCCGAGATCTTATTGTGGCGCGTGCATGTGGTGGATGAACTGCTCAGCAATGAGGATTTACAGAGAGTATTCTATCATTACGTCCGGCTCAAGGTTTTCAACGAGAAGGGAAGAGAAGCGACTTCTACCATCGATCTGAATTATCGCACGCCTGGCGCCATCTTGGAGGTCGCTGGCCGCACCATCAAGCCCGACCAGACCGTACTCGAACTCGATCGGAAGACGGTTTATAAGCGGGATCTGATTCGCGCCGGCCGCGCCAGCGAAAAGGCGGTCTCTTTCGCCATGCCAGCAGTGGAGCCCGGCTCGATCGTCGAGTACCGCTGGAAACAGACCGAGGACGACAACCGCTTCAAATACGTCCGGCTGCATTTCCAGCGCGACTTCCCGGTCGAACGGGTGACTTATTATGTCAAGCGGCTCTCGAACGAGGTTACGAGGGCGGACATGTATCTGCTGCCGTTCAACTGCGCTCCCAGCCCCATCAAACTGGAGAACGACGGTTACAGTTCCACAACTCTGACTAACGTTCCGGCTTCAAGGCATGAGCCGTATGCCCCGAGCGATCCCAATCTGGAAGCATGGGCGCTTCTGTTTTACCGCGACAGCGGCTCGAAAGATCCGGATAAGTACTGGAATGCCGAGGGAAAGAAGGCGTATCGGGAAGTGAAGGACCTGGTGAAGTCGAGTGACGAATTGAAGGCAGCGGCCACCGAGGCGGTGAGCGGCCTCGCCCAGGACGAGGACAAGGTGACGGCGTTGGTGACGGCGCTTCACAAAAAGCTGCGGAATCTGTTCGACTCCGAAGTGACGGAAGCGGAGCGGGTGAAATTTTTCGAGAGGCTGGTGCGCGGCCGAGACCGCAATTCCGCCGAGATCTTCAAAAGCGGTATCGCTACTTCCTCGGAGATGAACGTCGTCTTCGCCGCGCTGGCGATGGAGGCGGGGCTCGAAGCGCGCCCGGCGCTGATCGCGAGCCGCGACGAGTATATTTTCAATCCGAAATTCGCGGATCGCTATTTTCTGGACAACACCGGGATCGCCGTCAAGCTCAGCAGCACGTGGAAGGTGGTGGACGCAAGCCGGAAACTCCTGACTCCCGGCATGCTGCCCTGGCAAGAAGATGGCATGATGGCGCTGATCACGGATCCAAAAACGCCGACGTTTGTCCAGATTCCGGCATCTCCGCCGGAGTCATCCGCCGAGCGGCGGACCGCGCAGCTCCGGCTTTCCGACATCGGCACGCTGTCTGGCGATGTGGACGAGTCGTACACCGGCCACCGGGCGGAGGGGTTGCGCGAGGAAATCAAAGGCAAGAGTCCGGCCCAGCGGGACGATTGGTTGCGCGACCGCGTGGTCCAGATGTTCCCCGACGCGGAGGTGACCGCCATCGACCTGCAGAATGCAGACGATGCCAGAAAACCGCTCACCGCGCGGTATCACCTGGACGCGCCTCGCTACGCACAAGTCACCGGGAAGCGGATTCTGTTCCAGCCGAACGCCTTTCGGCGGGGGAAGGGTTCCCCGTTCAGCGCCTCGGAGCGGCGGTTTCCGGTGGATTTTCCGTACGGCTGGCAGGAGGTCGACGAGGTTCACATTCGTCTGCCGGAAGGCTTCTTCCTCGATAACGCCGACAATCCGGGAGGCCTGAACTTTGGGGAGCCGGGCTCCTACCGTCTGCAGATGGGTATCACCAAGGGGGCCGAACCGGAGTTCCAGATGCACCGGGAATTCACGTTCGGCAACAAAGGGCTCCTCTTTTTCCAGGCTGAAAGCTATGCGAAGCTCAAGCGGATCTTCGATTCGATCCAAGTTCGCGATACTCATACGATCTCGCTCAAGGGGAACTGATCATGCGTCGTCGACTCTGCCCATTGTTTTGGCTGGCGCTGCCGGCGGCGCTGGCGCACGCTGCCAATGACGTGCCCGATTGGGTCAAACAGGCGGCGTCCGCCGCCCTGCCCAGCTATCCGGCAAAAGTCACAAACGTCACGCTACTCCGGGAAGAAGCGGTCACCGTGGATGTCGACGGCCACCGTGTGATGCGCGAGCGTGGCGTTATCAGGGTTCTTCAGGCGGGCGCTGACAAGATCGACGCCCACCGCGCTTACGATAGCAAGACTGGCCGCATCCGAGACTTTCAGGGCTGGTTGATTCCGCCCTTGGGCAAGCCCATACCCTATGCCAAGAACCAGGTGTTGGACATCGCGGTGGCGCAAGGCGAGGTGTACGACGAGTACCGGGCCAAGGTGCTGGAATTGGGCGACGCCCGACCGGGGTCGGTGTTTGCCTGGGAAGTGATTGAGGAAGAGCGCAGCATCTTCACTCAGGACGAGTATGGATTCCAGGATCGATCGCCGGTGTTGGTTTCCCGTTTCACCCTTACGCTTCCAGCGGCGTGGGAGGCCAAGGGCGTGGTCATCAACGCCGACAAACAGGAGCCGAAAATCTCCGGCTCGACGTACACATGGGAGATACGCAACCTGCCGTGGCGGGAGCGTGAGGACTATAGCCCGGCGCTCGATGCGCTGGTCCCGCGTCTGCTGGTGAGTTATTTTCCGCCCTCCGATAATCGTCAAGGCCTCAAAGGTCTCAAGGATTGGGCCGAGGTTTCCTCCTGGATGTCGACTCTGGTCGAGCCAGCTGCGGAAGCGACCGAGGCCGTCCGCGCCAAAGCGCGGCAGTTGACCGCCGGCGCCACCACCGAGCTCGACCGGATCCGCGCCATCGCAGCTTTCACCCAACATACCAAGTACGTGGAGATCGCCTTGAATCTTACGCGCGGCGGTGGTTATACGCCGCATCGCGCCGAAGAGACGTTGGCTCGCAACTACGGCGACTGCAAAGACAAGGCGACGTTGATGCGGGCCTTACTGAAGGCCCTCGACATCGAATCCTACCTGGTCAACATCAGCGCGGATGACCGTGACTATGTGCATCCCGAATGGGCCTCTCCCACGCAGTTCAATCACGCCATCGTCGCCGTGCACGTCTCCGACGCCGTGAACCTCGCGACTGTCTTGCCGGACACGCCGTTAGGGCGGCTGCTCATCTTCGACCCGACGGATCCGATCACGCGGGTCGGTGACCTGCCGAAGGAGGAGCAGGGAAGCCATGCCCTGGTGATCGCCGGCGCACGCGGCGCGCTCCTCGCCATGCCGCAGCTGCCGGCTAGCGCCAACCGGATTGAATCTACGGTTGAGGCCTCGGTTGACGCCGGCGGCCGCCTCGACGCCCAAATCCAACGCCAATACTTCGGCCAGTCCGCTGTGCCGCTGCGCGGCGTCGAGACCTATCTGGGAGGCGATGAGTTGAAAAAGCTGTTTGAAAAGGGGTTTGCGCGGCGGATCGGAGCGACGACGGTTCGCCGTGTCACCACCGACACTCACCCGGAGGACAACCGGTTGACAGTCAGCGTCGACGTGGGCTCGGAGCGCTTTGCTCAAAACATGCAAGGAAACCTCTATGTGGTGCGTCCGGGCATGCTCGCGAGCGGTGGGGAGTACTTCCTGCCCCTCAAGCCGCGCACTTCGCCGGTGAAACTCGGAGCCGACCTGCGGCACGATACCATCCGGATTCACATGCCGCAAGGGTTCAAGCTCGATGAACTGCCCGGGCCGGTCAAGATCACGAGTCCCTACGGCGAGCTGGATGCGGAGTGGACGGTGAGCGGCGCGGAAATTGTGATGAAACAGACGCTCGAGATTCGGGATAAGGTCGCCAGCCCGTCTGAATACGCCGATATCCGCGGTTTCTTCGACAAATTGGCGGGGGCCGAAGATGCTCCCATCGTGTTCGTGAAACAATAAAAGCCGAATTCGTCTCTGTAAAGGCCTCAAGATACGGCTGAACCTGACGTCACGGAACGGACAGGTTGACGAACTTCACTATCGAAAGTTAGTCACCGGCCCGGGTTCCGGGACATGCTAAGCTCGGTTGAGCAGAGTCCTGGCGGCGAAGTGTATGGTTGGCCACGGTTTTCTGCGACCGGCTGCTCAAAACTCATGGGAGGTCCGTTGATGTTCCAGTTCCAGCTACAGATGCGAAACGCGATGGTGTGGATGCTGGCGGCGATGATTCCAGTGGTAAGCGCCGCGGCGGCAGAGAGCCACGTGGTTCCCTTGACCGAGCTGCACCAGGCGGCCGTCGCCTCCACCGAAGCGCGGAGGGCGAATCTGGACCGAGTGGAGCACTTTTTCTCTTCGGATGTGGCGCAAGCGTCTCTGCGCGCTGCCAAGATTGACGGCGACCAGGTGATGAAGGCCCTGCCGCTGCTGAGTGATGAAGAACTGGCGCGGCTGGCCGCGCGTACCGATAGGCTGCAAACGGACTTCGCCGCGGGAGCGCTCAGCACTTTACATCTGACCTATATCGTGATCGCGCTGGCGGCCGCCGTTTTCGTCCTGATCATCGTCGCGGCACGTTGAACACCCGTATTCTGGCGGCGGGAGTGTTCGCGGGCGTCGTGACGGCGGCGGGAAGCTCTCTCTGGCTCGATATTCCGTTCGTCCGGCAGGCGGACAACGGCTGCGGCTCGGCAGCGCTGGCGATGACCATGCAGTACTGGATGCGGCACCGCGCGTCGGTGGCCGCCGAAGACGCAGACGCGGCCCGCATCCAGCAGCAGTTATATTCGGTTAAGGCCAGAGGTATCGCGGCCAGCGACATGCAGCGTTATTTGGATGCACACGGTTTTCGCACGGTGGTTTTTCGGGGCGCCTGGGATGACCTGCGCGAGCAACTGGCGAAGGGAAGGCCGCTCATCGTCGCGATCCAGACAGCGGCTGACGCCTTGCACTACACCGTGGTGGCGGGGCTGGGCGACCGGACCATCGAGGTGAACGATCCGGCGGACCGCAAGCTGCGCAAGATCGGTCGCGCCGAATTCGAGAAAAAGTGGAGGGCCACCGGGAATTGGACATTGCTGGCCGTGCCGCGTTCGGTCTCCTGATTTTGGCCTTCGGTTGCGCGGCCGCGTCCGCCGCCAGCGATCTGGAGCGGGCGATGGAGTTGGCAGCTTCCGGCGAGTGGGACCAGGCGCGCGCGGCATTGCTTGCGGGGGCGCGGCGGAACCCTGGCGACAAGCGCTATCCGCTTGAACTGGCAGGAATCGAATACCGGCGGAAGAACCCGGCGGCAGCCAAGCGCTATCTGCGGCGTGCCCTGGAACTCGACTCCGCCGACCGCTACGCGAACGACTTTCTCGGCACCCTCTATTACCTCGAAGGGAACCTCGAAGCTGCGCTCCGGTATTGGAATCGGATTGAGAAGCCGCGAGTGGACGATGTGAAGATCGTCCCGGCGCCACGGTTGAACCCAGTAGTCGTGGATTCAGCGCTCGCTTTTGCGCCCGGCAGTCTGGTAACGCTCGATGGCTGGCGCACCACCCGAGCGCGGCTCGACGGGTTGGACGTGTTTGGTAACTACCGCCTAGAGGTACGGGCCGAGACCGAAGAGCGGTTTGACGCCGAGCTCGGTTGGCTTCGGCCGTCGGCGTGGATGACGGCCGTTTCAATGGTACGGGGCCTGGCCTACGAGACCGTGGAGCCCGAGTTGCGGGACATCGGCGGATCCGGATCGAATTGGACCAGTCTCGTGCGCTGGGATGCCCAAAAGCGGCGGGCTGCCACCGAACTGGCGGGACCGCTCATGCACAACGCCAAATGGCGGTATCGATGGTATGCCGATGCGCGCAGCGAGACCTGGAACACCGGCGGGCTCGAGGATTTCCGTTTGCGGAAGATGGCGACCGGAGCCGAATTCGAGGCCATCCCGAACGGGACCGTCACCTGGCGCTCCGGATTCGAGGTGTCGTCGCGGGGTTTGGCGAACCTCGCCGAGTTTCGCGGCGGCACGGCCGTAGCCTACCGCGCGGGCCTCACCTACCAAGTGCTCGACACACCGGAAAAACGATTCACGCTGGGCTCGAACGCGACGTGGGAACTGGGGCGGATGGTTTCCGGCGCGCGCGACCTCTACTCCCGCGCGCAGATCACGCTGACGGCGCGCTGGATGCCACTGGCGCGCGGCGAGGATTACGCTGTAAAGACGCGGATCAGCGCGGGCACTGCGCAGGGAAGCACGCCCGTGGACGAACTTTTTCTGCTGGGGATCGAGCGCGACAATGACCTTTGGCTGCGCGGACACGCGGGAACCATCGAAGGTAAGAAAGGCAGCGAGCCGGTCGGCCGGAACTACTTTTTAGCGAATTGGGACATCCATAAAGAGGTTTATCGGCATGCGCTGTTCACGGTCGAGGCAGGGCCCTTCGTGGATACGGCCAAGACCAATGACGTATTCGGGCGCGCGGGCTTCAGGCGGTGGCTGGTGGACACCGGGGTCGAATGCGCCCTCCGGTTGCCCATCGGACTGCGCGCAACGCTGGTCTATGGCCGGGACTTGCGAGGCGGCGGTCGGGCGATCTACGCGACTGTGGGCCGCTGATCGATCCAACAAGCTGTGTGTGTGTTAGTGTCGGAATATATCTATGGCGAAGTTTCTGATCGGCCTACTAACCGGCGTCCTGCTGGTGTTTCTGACTATCGGACTCCTATTTCTCGCGATGCTCAGGTTTCGGGATCGACCGCCGGATATCGCGGACAATTCTGTGTTAGTGCTGCGCCTGGATGGCGACGTGCCCGAGAAAACACCGGTCGAGATTCCGTTCCTCAGCGGAGCTCAGACGCTGACGGTCACCGACGTGTGGATGACGCTACGGAAGGCCGCGGCCGATTCTCGGATCAAAGCTCTCGTCGTGCTACCGGAAGGATTGGGCGGCGGCTGGGCCAAGGCTGAAGAGTTCCGGGCGGATGTAGAGCAGTTTCGGAAGGCCGGCAAGCCCACATATGCCTATCTGCGTACGCCGCAATCGCGCGATTACTATGTGGCCTCGGCCGCCGACCGCATCTACCTCGGTCCCCAGGATCAGTTCTACCTGAAAGGCATGCGTGCCGAAATCATGTACTTTAAAAGGACACTGGACAAGGTGGGCGTGACGGTGGATGTGGAGCACGCCGGCAAGTACAAAGATTTCGGCGACCAGTTCACGCGTTCGGACATGAGTCCGGAGACACGCGAAGTCATGAACCTGCTGGTGGATGACCTCTACAAAAACCTAGTCGCACGCATCGCCGAGGGGCGGCACGAGACGCCCGAGCAGGTGCAGGCGGCCATCGACCTGGGCCCCTTCCAGGCCTCCCAGGCGCGGCGGGCCGGGCTCGTGGACGAACTGCGCTTCGAAGACGAGATGTGGAACGATCTCAAGGTCAGGCTTAAGGTGCGCGACTTGAAGAAGGTCCAGGCGACGGCGTACGTGAAGGTGCCGCTGCCCAAGCGACTACAGGGCCGCGAGCGCGTGGCGCTGGTGGTGGGCGAGGGAGACATTGTGCGCGGAGATCCCGATAATCCCGCGAGCGACGAGAATAGTCTCGCGTCTTATTCTTTCGACAAGTTGCTCGACGAGATCAGCAATGATTCGACCATTCGAGCCGTGGTGGTGCGGATCGATTCACCAGGCGGGGAGGTTACGGCGTCCGATGACATCTGGCGGCAGATGAACCTGCTGAGCAAGAAGAAGCCGACGGTGATCTCGATGTCCGACGTGGCGGCGTCGGGCGGGTACTACATGGCGATGACCGGAGATCCGATTGTGGCATATCCGGGGACGGAGACCGGGTCGATCGGCGTGGTCTTCGGCAAACCGAACCTGCATGGCCTGTATGACAAGCTGGGGATCACCAAGGATGCGGTCCAGCGCGGCCGATACGCGGCGATCGACTCGGACTATCGCTCGCTCAACTCACAAGAGCGGCAGAAACTGCGGGATGGGATCGACGACAGCTACAAGGACTTTGTCACGAAGGTGGCGGATGCACGCCATCGACGCTTCGACGAGATCGAACCGCTGGCGCAAGGCCGCGTGTGGCTGGGCTCTGAAGCCAAGGCGCGCGGACTCGTCGACGAGCTGGGCGGGCTCGATATGGCGGTCGCCTTGGCGAAGAAGCGCGCGAACATTCCGGCGAGCGAGCCGGTGACCCTGGTCATGTATCCGGCGCGCCGCAGCCTGTTGGACCTGCTCTTCCGGCGACCGCAGCAAGATGGGCTGGAGTCGCGCCTGGACGCAGCTTTTCACGGGATGCCGCTTCGCGCCTGGATCAGAGGGGGCATGCTGCGCATGGAACCATACTGGCTGGTGGTGCAATAGACAGACCGCCGATGTGATAGCTTAGATGCCCAGGAGGATGAGCCGGATGAGGCGAAATCTCTATCTGGGTGCGGTATTTCTGCTCCTCGCGATACTGGGGACCGGGAGCTTCTTACTCAACAGACGAACCGCGCAAGCCGCCGGGGTCATGGCGCCGCGCTTCGAAGTGAATCCGCTGTGGCCGAAGCCGCTGCCGAACCATTGGATTATGGGCCAGACGATTGGTGTCTCGGTGGATGCCCAAGACCACATCTGGATCATCCACCGGGCCGGTTCTCTCGAACCGGGTGAACTGCATGCCACCACGAGTCCGCCCACGGCGCAATGCTGTGCTGCGGCGCCACCGATCCTGGAGTTCGACGAAGAGGGTAACCTGCTGAGGCACTGGGGCGGTCCCGCAGAGGGCTACGACTGGCCGCTCAGTAACCATGGGATCACAATCGATTACAAGGGCAACGTCTGGATTGGGGGAAACGGCCGCGGCCAGCCTCCCGGCTCCGGACGCGGCGGCCGCGGAGGAGGTGAACTCGATGAGCGACAGGTGTCGGGTGCACAGGGCTATTTCAACGACTCGATGATCCTGAAATTCACCCAGGACGGGAAATTTCTGATGCAAATCGGCAAGCCCGGGCAGAGCAAAGGCAGCAACGACGTCGAAAACCTTCGTTTGCCGGCCAAGACTTTCATCGACAAAGAAGCTAATGAAGTGTACGTGGCCGATGGTTACGGTAATCATCGCGTGATTGTCTATGACGCCGAAACGGGAAAGTACAAGCGACACTGGGGCGCTTACGGACACAAGCCCGATGATGCCAATCCGGGCCGGTACAACCCGGACGATCCGCCGCCGCAGCAATTCCGCAATCCCGTCCATTGCGCCGAACTCTCCGTCGACCGCCTGCTCTATGTGTGCGACCGCGTCAACGACCGGATCCAGGTCTTCCATCCGGACGGCACCTTCGTCAAGGAGACGTTCGTCGAAAAGCGGACGCTCGGGTCCGGTTCGGCCTGGGACATCTCCTTTTCTAAGGATCCGCAGCAGAAGTACATCTACCTAGCCGATGGAGAAAATGACCGCGTGCACATTCTCGATCGCCAGTCGCTCGAAGTTCTGGCGACTTTCGGAGAAGGCGGGAGGCAGCCCGGCGAATTTTACGGCGTGCACAGCATCGCCACCGACTCGAAGGGCAATATCTTTACCACCGAGACTTATCGGGGGCAGCGCGTGCAGAAGTTCGTCTACAAAGGCATGGCCCCGGTCACCAAGCAAGATGAGGGTGTCCTGTGGCCGAAATCCAACGGCCGGTGAAGTGCAATGCCGGCTCCGGTGTCTTGACAAAGGAGCTAAAGTTACTTGCAGTCCAGAACGGTTCGTTGGGGAGTAGTGTCCGCCGAAATACGCGACCACGCGGGCAGCTACCGGGACATTCCTCGGCGCTGAACCGTTCCGTCACGTCGTGGTCGACAATTTTTTCGAGCCGGCGTTCGCGGAGCGGCTTCTCGCCGAGTTTCCCCAGTTCGATCCAAAACTGGCGATCGCCGAGAACGGAACCGTCGGGGGAAAGGCGGTCAATTCCAGGATTGGGGAGATCGGCCCGGTCTATCGTTAGCTCTACGGGGCGATTTCGTCCGCCCGCCGCTTGAATCTTATTGTTTACCTGAACAAGGAATAGAAGGGCGTGTGGGGCGGTGCGCTCGCAATTCACTCCGATCCACGCCAGCCATTTGAAAACCGGGTATGGTCCTACGATCCGCTCTTCAACCGCTAGGTCATGTTCGAGACCAACGAACGGTCCTGGCACGGTTTTCCGCAAATCGACCTGCCGCCCGACCGAGGGCACCTGTCACACAAGTCAATCTCGATCTCCTCTATACGAAAGATCGTCCGGCCGAAGAGATTCCGCCGATCGACCGCACGTTCTACGTGGCGGCGTTTCCTGTCGCAACATATTCGGCGGGCCACACGCTGACAGAAGGGGATGTGGACCGGTTGCGGCGGCTGTTGATCCGGCGAGACGGCTGGATCGAGATGTACCAGCATATGGAGCTTAGCAAGAATCGCGTGATCGCCGAGAAGAACGGCATGATTGCGGCCATGGGACGGCACGCCCGCGCCGCGCTCAGCGGCTATTTGGTCGACGAGGCCAGCCAAGGCGCGTACTGAGATGCCTGGGTCGAAAACCACGCCCAGATCACGCTTCGCCCGCACGTGCCAGTCTCGGGCATGGTGTTGCACGGCTGGCGGCCGATTCATCGCCCGGCGCCCGGATCGATGTCGCCATCAACGGCGAGTCGGCCGGAGCTTACCCGATAGGCGGTGGCAGCTTTGCGTGCCGCGTGCGGCCTTCGCGCCACCTGCGGGGACACCTTTTCGGTCTGGCCGCGACGAGCGGCCGCGCTAACAGGTCCGCGGCTTCCGGTCAGGGACAGGAGCTGGTTTGAGGCAGCGCTTTTTCCACCGTGATCAGACGGCAGCCGGCCGTTTCCACCTTCTCGAGAGCGACGCCATTCCAACTCAGCACCGAGGGCACCCATTCGGCCGGGATGGCTACACGCATTTCGGTCACCGCGCGGCTGATGACCTGGACTACCTTCGTTGCCGCTAAGTACTGGCCCTCGACGCGCGCGCTGGCGGCCGGAGTGCCGAGAGGAATGATGATCCTGGTTTCGAGGCGAATGCGCTCCCGGCCGCGCTGAATGGTGGCCACGGCCGGTCTCTCGTCGGTAATCTGCGCCATGAGCTCGACGTATCGACGGGCATCGGGGATCTCGCGGCCATCGAGCTCCACAAGGCGGTCACCCATTTTGAGGGGGCCGGCGTATTTGGCGGGGAGGTAGCCCACCACGACGCCGGGCCCGGGGTCATCGGCTTTGAATCCGAAGCCACCGAGATCGAGCGAGGCGCGGCGCGCGGGTTCTAAGCGCGTCGAGTTCAAGACATCATTACGTTCGGCGGGGTCAAACCTGGTCATACGAATCCAGTAGCAGCGGGCGAAGTCGGGGGAGTTCGTTTCGCAGTCGATCGTGGCGGGGTATTCGGTGCGACGATGTTGCCCCAACCATTCGAGTACCACGCCCATGTTCGCGCTCTCGGCGGAACGCCACTCGAGAGCGATCCCCGCCGACCGAAGCTGCTCGGCGGGTGTCCGATCATAGGGTGCGGAGCTGATCCAGAGAACGGGAACATGGGCGAAGTTGGCGCCGTAGAGCAGGCCACTGTCAATGGCGGGTTGCGGCGAGCCGCCCAAGGCGGCCGCGGCGGCAAACAGATCGGGCACCCGCGAAATCGCGTAAAAGACCGCCGCGGTGGCCTCGCCACGCCCCACCAGATAGACACGCGAAGGATCCGCCGCACCGGATTGAGTGGCCTGTTGAACCGCGCGCTCGATCGACTGAATCCGCGCGTCGATGGGAGCGCCAGCGGCGGCAGCGGCCGCGATGATGCGCCAGCCGGAATTCCCGGCCCATGATTGCCACTGTGCCGCGTCGCCCGAATCGACCGGCACAATCGCCGGCACCGGGTCCGGCCGGGTCTGTGCAACGGTGGAGACCGCGGCCACGAGGCTAATCGTGCCGCAGACGCGAGCGAATCTTCTTGACGAGCTTTTCAATTTCCTCCGTCTTCTTCAAGGTCGCGAGGGAGAGGACGTAGCGGTCATCCCGCTCCAAGCTCTCTTTGAGGTCCTGGGCCAGGTCAGCCAGCTTCGCCGCATCCCTGAGGTTGTCCTGATACTCGGCTTTTAGAATCTCGTCGCGCTGCGACTTGCCGTTGGGTAGCCGGATCTCGGACTGATTTGCCGGCCCGGGCAAAGGTTCCTCCTGAGGCCTCTGAGCGAGGCCGAGGGCCGCCGCCAGGGCCAATAGGGTGGCGCTGCGTCGCAAATTATTTTTCATGGCCAAACCTACCTGCCTATGATATCGCTGCGCCCGGGAATCGAGCGGAACGCGGCTTGTTATTATAAGGCGAGTATGGAGGAGGCGCGCGTCGGCATCGTCGGGCTGGGCAACGTTGGTTCGGGAACGCTGGCCATTCTCGATGAAAACGCCGACCAGATCGCCCTGAAACTGGGCTTCCGGCTCAAGGTGACGGCCGTGTGCAGCCGCACCGTTCACACCCGGAAGATCCCGTCGTCGCTCGAGCCGGTCATAAAAACCGCCGACTGGCGGGAGGTGGTGGCGCACCCGGACGTGCAGATTGTCGCGGAGTTGGTGGGCGGAACCCGCGTGGCGAAGGAGATTCTCGATGCCGCGATCGCGCACGGCAAGTCGGTGGTCACGGCGAATAAGGAGCTGATGGCCGCCTGCGGAGCGGAAATCTGGGACCGCGCCATCCAGGCAGGGATTAATCTGGCGATGGAAGCCAGTGTTTGCGGCGGTATTCCGATTCACGCTGTGCTGCGTGAGGGGATCTCGGGAGACCGCGTTACGGCGCTCTATGGCATTCTGAACGGCACCAGTAACTACATCCTCACCGAGATGGAGAAACGCGCCGAGCCGCTTACCACCGTCTTGGCGGAGGCGCAAGAGTTGGGATATGCCGAGCCGGACCCCAGCGCCGACATCGATGGATTCGACGCGCGCTCCAAGCTGGCGTTGCTGGCGGCGTTGGCGTTTGGCGAAAAGATCACCCCGGCGGACATCTTCGTGGAAGGCATCCGCCGAATCTCTCCAATGGATTTTCAGTACGCACGTGCGCTCAAGCACACCATCCGGCTGGTGGGCGCTGCGCGCCAGACGCCGGACGGGCTGATTCTGTCGGTGCGGCCGGCGCTGATTCCGCTCGATACGATTCTGGCGGGCGTGCAGGGCGCTTACAATGCCGTGTGGGTCAAGGGTGCGTATGGAGAAGACACCTTTTATTACGGGCGGGGCGCGGGGCCGCGGCCGACTGGGGTGGCGGTGGTAAGCGACCTGATGAGGGTGGCGCGCGAGATCCGCAGTGGCAGCCCCCAGCGCGTTTCGCCCTTTGCCCATGAACGCCTCGGGGAATATAGGCCGGTTCCGGTCGCCGTGCAGAGCCGCGCCTATTATCTGCGGTTCCGAGTGGACGACCGGCCCGGGATCATCGCGAAGCTTGCCGGCATCCTGGCGACGAAGCACATCAGCCTGGAGTCGGTGCTGCAGGAGCCGTGCGAAACCAAGAATGACCTGCCGTTCGTGATTACAGTCGAGCCGACCACGGAGCAGTCGGTGCGGGATGCGGTTGCCGAAATGTCCGAGCTTGACTTTTTGAAGGAAGCGCCGCTGGCGCTGCCCATGGAGACCGCGTTGTGAGAGAAGTCAAAAGACAAAAACTGGCTGCGGCCCTGTGGGTCGGCTGGGCGCTGGCGCTGCCCGTGGTTGGCCAAATCGCCCGGGAAGCAAACTCCCAGTATCAGACCCCCGAAGGGCGCCAACAGGTGGCGGCCAACCTCGACGCGCCCGATCGAGAGCAACGCCAGAGGCCGCACGAGCTGGTCGAGGCCATGGGGGTCGGGCGCGGCATGACGGTGGTGGATGTGGGCACCGGAATCGGATACATGCTACCCTTTCTGAGCCGTGCCGTGGGCCCCGCTGGTAAAGTGGTTGCGGAAGACATTTTCGAGGACTATCTGGCCGCGGCGCGGCAACGCGCGGTGGACCAGAAGCTCATCAACGTTGCTTTCATCCATGGAACTGACAAGGACCCGAAGCTGCCGGCCAGCTCCGCGGACCGGGTGCTGGTGTTGGATGTTTACCATCACTTTGATTATCCCGAGGCCATGCTGGCTGGCATTTCGAAGTCGCTGAAGCCGGATGGGCGATTGGTCATCGTTGAGTACTACAAGAGCGACAAAGCCATGCCAAACGGGCGCGCGCTGACGCACATCCGGCTGGATAAGCGGGATGTGATCAAGGAAATCGAGGCGAATCATTTCCGGCTACTTTCGGAACGCGAACAGATCAGCGACGTTCAATACATGCTGGTGTTCGATAGGGCGGTTCGGCCATGAAGAGACTATTCCGCTATACCAACTGGACTGCGCTGGCGCTGGTCATGGTCGTGCCGCTCGGAGCCGAGCGAGGGATCAGTAAAAAGCAGGCAGATGAGATCCTCGACGAACTGCGGCAGATCCGGCAACTTTTGGAGAAGCAGGCCAGCTCCGCGCCGCCGGATCGGCCCCTCCGTGCGAGAGTCGCGGTCGCGGGTGCCTATGCGCTAGGCTCGGTGGACGCACCGATCACCATGGTGGAGTTTACCGATTTCCAGTGCCCGTTTTGCCAGCGCTTTTACGCGAGCACGTTCGGCGAGCTGAAGAAGAACTATATCGACACCGGCAAAGTGCGGTTCGTCAGCCGCGACTTGCCGCTCGACTTCCACCCCGATGCCATGCAGGCGGCGCTGGCAGGCCGCTGCGCCGGCGAACAAGGGCGGTTCTGGCCCATGCGTGACCGCATGGGCTCGAACCCCGACGAGCTCGATCTGAATCATCTCATCCGTTATGCCGCCGAGTTGAAGCTGAACCTGCCGACGTTTCATTCCTGCGTGACGAGCGCAAAATACAAAGATGCCGTCGAAAAAGACGTCCGGGAGGCGCTGCGGATCGGCGCCAGTGGGACTCCCTCGTTCGTGATCGGCAAGACCGAACCCGATGGCGTAGACGGAGAGCTGATTATTGGCGCCATGCCCTACCAGCTCTTCGACGAGAAACTGAGAGAACTGGCGCGGTAACGACCATTCTTACGTTCCAGCCTGTCGCGGACAAACCGGAAAGGCCGACCCGGGGACCTTTGTGACGGCTCTCGCTGGGTCCCCCGAATCCAGGCAAGCGTTTGAATCAATTGCTGATAAAAAGGCGGTCCGCGAGTGAGTGAGAGCGCTCGGGGGGCCGCGCGACACGGCGGCCCGAGACCTGCTATAGTAAACAAAGATTTACGTGTGGAGTATTTCTGGTCTCTCCATTCCTTCAACCACCTGCCGCCCCGGCATTGTTAGCAAGGAGACAACTTTAGGAGCATTATGGCTTCCAATATTTTTTCCCAAGGTGCCCAAGTTGAGCACCAAAAATTCGGTCTGGGCACGGTGTTGTCCAGCAGTGAAGAACGAATCGTGATCAAGTTTGACGATCATGGTGAGAAGAAGTTCGTCACCAACCTGGTGATGGGAAGTTTGAAAAAGAGCGACCGCCAGCCGCCCGCCGAAAAGAAGGGCGCCCGCCGGAAAAAGTCTGCGCCGGTTTCGGCGTAGAAGGTCGGGATTGAGGTTTTTCGTTTGAACGCACGCCAAAAACGGTTATTTGAAGAGGCCCGGAAGCGCAATCCGGACCTCAAAATCCCTTCTGATACGCAAACCGCAACCGAATGGACAGAGGCCGACCTGGCTCTGATCAAGCAAGGTGTGGGCGACAAGAGCAGCCGGGCGCAAACTTCCGGCGATTCAGCGGACTCCTCCTCCGGAGAGGCTCCCGCCGGAGAGCAGTCCGGAAGCGTGGTGACGTACTTCGAAGCCAAAGGCTTCGGGTTTCTCAGGCCTGACGACGGCGGCCGGGATATTTTCTTTCACGTCTCACGACTGGCCGAAGGGCTGGCGACGGATCTTCGGCCCGGCACGCGCGTCCTCTACGAGTTGGGGATGGACCGGACCGGGAAGATGGCGGCCGCCAGCATCCGCATCGCGCCTCCACCCGCCTAGCAGGTTATAGTGATTATAAGTACACTGCCAATGCATCGCCCGACGGCCACGGGTGCGGGCGAAGATTACTCTCATGTTCGAGAACCTATCGGAAAAGCTGCAGCGGGTGTTCAAGAACCTGCGCGGAGAAGGCAAGCTCTCGGCCGAAAACATGGAGAGCGCTTTGCGCGAGATCCGCATCGCGTTGCTCGAGGCCGACGTCAATTTCCGGGTTGTAAAGCAGCTGATCGACAATATCAAGCAGAAAGCGATGGGCGAAGAAGTTCTCACCGCGCTTTCTCCTTCGCAGCAGGTGATCAAGATCGTTCACGAGGAACTGATCAAGATCCTGGGCAGCCACGAGTCGAAGCTGCGGTTTGCCAACGAGCCGCCCAGCGTGTTTCTGATCGTGGGGCTGCAAGGGTCGGGAAAAACCACTTCGGCTGGCAAACTAGCCCGCTGGCTGTCTAAAAACGGTCACCGGCCGCTGCTGGTCTCGGTGGACGTGTATAGGCCGGCGGCGCGCGAGCAGTTGAAAGTCATCGCCGCCGACATTGGCCAGCCGATCTACGAAGGAGTTCCGGGAGAGTCGCAGCCGCTCGAGTTGGCCAGAGCGGCGCGCCGCGAGAGCACGCAGTCCGGCCGCGATGTTCTGCTGGTGGATACGGCGGGCCGCTTGCACATCGACGACCAGTTAATGGTGGAACTGCAGCAGCTGAAGGAGCAGCTGGGCCCGATAGAGATCCTATTTGTAGCCGACGCCATGACGGGACAGGACGCGGTCAAGTCCGCGGATGAATTTCACAAAAGGCTTGGAATTACCGGTGTGATTTTGACCAAGATGGACGGCGACGCCCGCGGCGGGGCAGCGCTTTCGATCCGCAATGTGACGGGCCAGCCGCTCAAATTCGTGGGTGTGGGTGAAAAGTTCGATGCCTTGGAGCCGTTTCATCCCGACCGGGCGGCCAACCGCATTCTGGGGATGGGTGACATCCTGTCGTTCATCGAAAAGGCGGAGCAGGCGATTGATCAGAAAAAAGCCGTGGAGATGCAGCGGAAGCTGATCGAGAACGAATTCACGCTCGAGGACTTCCGCGATCAACTCCGGCAGATCCGCAAACTCGGTCCGCTCGGGTCTCTGCTCGACATGATGCCCAAGGTAGGCATGCTGAAGGACCTCAAGGACGTAAAGATCGAGGAAAAAGAGATTGGGCGGGTGGTGGCGATTATCGATTCGATGACGCCTCGCGAGCGCGCCAATCACATGATCATCAACGGCAGCCGGCGACGCCGGATCGCTAAGGGTAGCGGCACCTCGGTTCAGGATGTGAATCAGCTGCTGAAACAGTATGCGCAAGCCCGAAAGATGATGAAAACGCTCTCGGGCGGCATGCTGGGGAAAAAATTCGGCAAAATGAAGTTGCCGGGCGGGTTTCCATTCGGAGAGATGCGTGGTTAAGAAGATAACGTTAAGCGAGTTGGAGTCTCGATGCTGATGATTCGTCTGGCGCGGTTTGGCGCCAAAAAGAAGCCGTTCTATCGCGTGGTGGTGATCGAGAAGGAGCGCGCGCGCAATGGTCGTAACCTGGAAGTGCTGGGTCATTACAACCCGGTGTCGAGCCCGGCCCAGGTCGAGCTGAAGCGCGATCGCCTGGAGTACTGGACCAAAAACGGCGCGCAGATGTCGGATACGGTCAAGCGCCTGCTGGCTACCCACCCTGCTGTGGCCGCACCCCCCGGGGCGTAAGTGTAAGCTATAAAACCAGTATCGGTCAATCGCATCTGTTTTGTACGGATGCCGCCCGTCCGGTTCGCGCTACCATGAAGTTGAAGAACAGGAGGCCGGGTGGATGAAGGAGTTGATCGAAGACATCGCGAAGGCTCTCGTTGACATCCCGGAGGAAGTTTCGGTTCGCGTGGTAGAAGGCGAGCAAGTGACAGTCCTGGAGTTGAAAGTAGCGCCTAGTGACCTTGGAAAGGTCATTGGGAAGCAGGGCCGGACGGCTCGGTCCATCCGCACGATCCTCGGAGCGGCCGGTATGAAACTGAACCGGCGCTTCACACTGGAAATCCTGGAGTGAATTCACCCGAAGCCGGCTGGGTGACGGTTGCCTTATTGAGAAGGACCCGCGGGAATCGGGGCGAAATCACAGCCGTGCCTCTCAGTAAGCGAGAACGTTACCCCGCCCTGCACGAAGTTTATTTGTTCGGTTCCGGCCAGCGTTGTGAAGTGGAAAACGTATGGTTTCATAGGGACACGCTGATCTTCAAGTTCCGCGGAGTGGATAGCATTGGCGACGCCCAAAAACTCAGTGGAGCCGAAGTACGCGTCCCGGCAAGCGATCGGGCCGTGCTCGAGGCAGGCGAATTTTTTCAGTCCGACCTGGTGGGTTGTGAAGTGGTGGAACGCGGAACTGGAAGATCCCTCGGGAAAGTGACGGGCTGGGAGGACTCGGGCGGTCCGGGACTGCTGGTGGTGGAAGGCGGGCTGCTGATCCCATTCGCCCGATCGATTTGCGTGGAGATCGATCCGGCCACGCGGCGGATTACGGTGGAACTTCCCGAAGGCCTTAAGGACTTAAACCCATCGTGACCTTTCATGTGCTGACGATCTTCCCCGAGTTCTTCGAGGGGCCGTTCGCGCATGGGGTGGTGAGCCGGGGCCGGGAGGCCGGGCGGCTGGATATCCGGATCCACAATCTGCGTGACTGGACCTGGGACGCGCACCGGACGGTGGACGACCGGCCGTTCGGCGGCGGTGAAGGGATGGTCCTCAAGCCGGAGCCCGTGTTTTTGGCGGTGGAAGCCATCTGGCCCCAACGGCGGGCGGGTCAGAGGGTGGTGCTGCTTTCGGCGCAGGGCCGGCTTTTCGACCAGGCGATGGCCAACCGGCTTAGCCGCGAATCCGAACTGCTGCTGATTTGCGGTCGCTACGAAGGGGTGGACGAACGCGTGGCGGAGCACTTGGCGGATGACGAGATCTCGATCGGCAACTATGTGCTGAGCGGAGGCGAGCTGGCGGCCGCTATCGTGATTGATTCGGTGGCGCGCCTGCTGCCGGGAGTGCTGGGGAACGAAACCTCCGCGGCCTTCGAGTCGTTTCAGGCGACGGGGCACGGCGGCGGACTGCTCGATTGCCCGCACTGGACGCGTCCGGCGGAGTTTCGCGGCTGGAAGACTCCGGAGGTCCTGTTGAGCGGAAATCACGAGGAGATCCGGCGGTTCCGGCGCCGGGCAGCCCAGGAAAAGACGGCCAGGCTGCGGCCGGACCTGGTTAGGGGCGAGGAGCCGGGGGCCGGCGGCCCCCAAACCGATCTGACAAAGCCGACGGATTGCTTGCCGCGCACTGATAAGATAGAAGATTAAGGAAATTGTCATGCAGAATGCGTTGTTGACGAAATATATCCAAAAGAATAAGCGTACCGACGTCCCCCAATTCCGTCCGGGCGACACCATCCGGGTTCACGTGAAGATCAAGGAAGGCGACAAAGAACGCCTACAGGCGTTTGAGGGGACCGTGATTGCCCGCAACAATACGGGGCTGGGCGAGTCGATTACCGTGCGGAAGGTCAGTTTCGGGCAAGGCGTCGAGCGGATTTTTCCGGTGCACGCCAAGGTGATTGACCATATTGACGTCGTGCGCACGGGGCGAGTGCGGCGCGCTAAGTTGTATTACCTGCGCAATTTGAAGGGCAAGGCCGCGCGTCTCCGCGAGCGCGAATAAGGGCGCGGCGTCCATCTCATTCATGCGACCCGAGGCAGGGGGTGGCCCATTCCGATGCGATTTCTCCCGCGAGCGGGAGTTATGCGCGCGAGGCTTTCGCGGTGTCGCCGGAGTGGACGAGGTGGGCCGCGGGGCGCTGTTCGGACCGGTTGTGGCAGCCGCGGTGATTCTATCGCCTGAGCGGCGGGTGCGAGGGCTGAACGACAGCAAACTGCTCGAACCGGAGCGCCGAGAAGTCCTGGCGGAACGGATTCGCGAGCGAGCGGTGGCATGGGCCATCGCGGCGGTGGACGCCGCGACGATCGACTACATGAACATTTATCAAGCTTCGCGGATGGCGATGCGCCTGGCAGTGAGCCGGCTGCGGCCGCAACCGGAATTTGTGCTCGTGGATGCCGTTCCGCTTGAATTGGCGATTCCGCAGCAAGCTGTGATCAAAGGGGACGCGCAATGCCACTCCATCGCCGCCGCGTCGATCCTCGCCAAGGTTTATCGCGATCGTTGCATGCGCGCCTGGGATGAAGTTTTCCCGGAGTATGGGCTGGCCGCGCACAAAGGTTATGCCACACCAGAACACCGCCGGGCGATCGAGCAACATGGGCTCACTCCTCTGCACCGGTTGAGCTTCGAGCCAGTGCGCGCGGGTTCTGTGTTCCCGCTCGATAGGGAATTTCAGCTGGAGCTATTCGAAACGGTGGCCACCCAATGATGCCGATTCGGTCCAGCCGTACTGACAACGCGCTGCCATCAGCAGAGGGACCGACGCCGGAGGCGGTAACTCCAGTGCCCTCCGGCTACCGCTGGTATCACAAGATGTCAGCGGTGCTCGTCGTAACGTTTTGCGTGGAGATCGGCCTTTTTTTGCTGATTTTTCCGTGGACGGATTACTGGGAAGCCAATTATTTCGGGCAACTGGCGCCCAAACTGCACCTCTACTGGTACAACGGCTATGTTCGGGGAGCAGTAAGCGGGCTGGGCGCGGTAAATCTGTATATTGCGTTGATGGAAGTTTTGCGTTTGCGCCGTTTCGCCAAACGCAGTAGGCGTTAAAAAAGCGGCCGGGCGTTTGTTCGGAGGGATTGCACCGAGAAAGGCTTTGGCGCTCCAAGAGTCGGTGTGCCGGCGAGGCACACCGGACGACCTTTTCCATCCTAAACGAACACGTTTCAGGGCCCAGACTACCTTTGCAAACTCGAGACGCGCGCAATTCTATGGGAGCGCGAAGACCACGAGCGAATTGGTCGCCATTACAGCCACGTACTGCTTGCCATTCTTCGCCTGGTAGGTTATGGGATTTGCGTTGGCCGGGCGCTCCAGCTTGAACGCCCAT
>JAGWQP010000248.1 GCA_028876805.1 Acidobacteriota bacterium
CACTCTTGGGGCGAAAAGAGGAGGCCGCGAATAACGTTCACAGGCGAAGCCGAAAGATTGCAGAGTTTTCCAATTCTCCGATCACCAGGTTAGTTCCGCCAAGTCACTGTTGGGAGAGAACCGGCCAGCACATCGACTGGCCTAGCATCAGAACTCCTCAAGTAGGTTAGCAACCCATGATCGGAAGCCCATGTTTATGGGCCTCCCCGTAAAACTTTACCGTTAAATAATTGTTGCTAATTTAAGAATACGCTGGTACCCTTGGGCTATGCAGCCCGCCACCGCCGCTCTCGAGAATTTGGGGGCCCTTCCGCAGCGTTTGGAAGTCGTAGACGCCGGCGATCAACGCACCGTATTTTTGAATGGCCATGCCGCTGTACGCTACGACTGCGACGATAAGGTCGCCGAACGCGTTCTGCTTACTCAACTGGCCGAAGTGATCCCCTTACCCGACCGCCAGATTGCCGCCGCGTTTCAAATCCACCCAGTGACCCTGAGCCGCTTCCGGGCTAGGGCGCGAAGCGGCGGTGCAGCTGCCTTAGTGCCTTCCCGGTCCGGCCCCAAAGGCCCCAGCAAGATGACCCCCAAGATCGAGGCTCGCTGCCGGGCCCTGCGCCAGCAGGGGCTCTCTTTTCGAGCTATCGCGGAGAAAGTCTCACACCGTGGTGTCCGGATCTCGTACGTCACGGTGGCGGGGTTGTTCCAGGACAAGTCGCTACCGCCTGTACCCTTGGCCCCGGAAGCGCTTCTAGCGGAGCCGCTGCTCCCTCAGTCGGCTGCAGGGGCAGCACCCAACGGCTCTCCGCAATCTGCGCGGGTGGATTTAGACCAGCCCGCCACCGAGAGAACCGCGTCAGCCGACGGCGAGTTCTGGCATAGCCGCTACGCCGGTGCCATGATCTTATACGCCGCTCTGGCGCGACTAGGAGTATGGGATGTGCTGGCTCAGCTCGGGGCTAATGCCGGCCCCAGCCGGCGTTTCGGATGGGCGCAAACGATCGCTTCCATCGTATTCTGCTTCGCGCTTCGCTTCCGTTCCGTTGAGGACTGGAAGAACGGTCTGCGGCGAGATCTGGGCGTATTGATCGGAGAACCGTCGGCGCCCTCCGTATTGACCATGCGTAGCAAGATCAAGGCCGTGGCCGAGAGCTTAGACCCAATGGCTTTCTCCGGAGCCATGTTGCGGCGCTACCTGGCGCTGGAACCGGTTTGGGAAGGACTCTATTACGTGGACGGACACTTCTGCCCCTATTACGGCCAGCATCCGACACCGAAAGGATGGGACGGCAAACGCCGGCTAGCGGCCAAAGGTCACACCGACGTGTATCTGCATGACGCCAAGGGTCGAGTGCTGTTCTTCTTTTCTCAGCCCCTCAACGACTCTCTGGCTCGCGCCCTTCCCGGCGCCGTGGCCGAGATCCGTCGCGTGCATGGCGACGAACCCTTCACGCTGGTGTTCGACCGGGGCGGATACAGCGGAGACGCTTTCCGCTTTCTACAGGCCGAAGGCATCGGCTGGATCACCTATTTGAAGGGCCGGAGCGCGCGCCGGCAGTATCCGTTGCAGCGGTTCCAGCGTGGCTGGTTCTCGTTCGAAGGCCGACGGCACAGCTACCGGCTGTTGGAGAAGAAGACTCGCCTGAAGGCCGTGGGAGCGATGCGCACGATCTTGTTTCTGGGCGACGACGGGCAACAAATCCCCGTGCTCACCAACCTGGCATCCGCGGCCCGCCCAGCCAAAGTGGTCCACTGTTTGCGGCTGCGCTGGCGCCAGGAAAACAGTTTCAAATTTCTCTCCGAAAACTATGCCATTGATCAGATCATTCAGTACGGAGCCACGCCGGAAGCCCAAGATCGTCTCGTTCCCAATCCCAAACGCAAAGCCCTCCAAGAGCGGGCACGCGCGCTCGGCAAACAGATCCAGTCGCTAGAGGCCGAACTGGGGCGCGCACTGGACGGTAACCACGAGGGCCATCGACGGACTACGCGCGGGTTCAAAATCGCGCAAGCCCATCTCCGACGCCACATCGCCCAACAACGGCAGGCCTTGGCCCGCTTAGAGAACCGTCTTCGTCACACGCCCGGTCGAATCTCGGCGCAGCGGGTCGACAAGCAGCGCGTCCTGCTGCGCCAGGACCGCCGCCTGCTGGTCAATGCTCTCAAACTGATCACCGCGAATGCCGAGAGGATGCTGGCGCTCGGCTTCAATCGCGTCTACGAGTGCTCCAAGGACGCCATCAGCATCTTCCGTGGCCTGCTCCAGCTACCAGGAATCGTCCGCCCAGTTGCCGCAGATCGCCTCGAGGTCGTTCTAGAAAGGCCCGACTCCGACAAGGTCGCAAACGCCTTTCAAAAGCTGCTGAGCGAACTGAACGCCCAGCAGTCTCGCATGCTAGGCACCGGCCCGATCCTGGCTTTTCGGCTGGCCGACGTTAACATTTCGGGATCGCTAACATAGGAGTTCTGAGACTAGACTAGACTGGAGGGGCGTGTCCAGCGCCAGGGCGCGAAAGTGAGGCAATGTGTAAGCCTCGCGCTCATGGCGCTGATCATCTACGCAGTGATCTTCGTCTACCGCCAGACCCCCTCATAATCGTCGCCAAAACGCGAGCGAGGCAAACAATCCCCGGCGGCGCCTCTTCTGCGCTGTCAACACCTCGACCTTTACCGTCTGTCTCCCGAACTGCTTCGCCGCGCCGCGCGAGGGCATGTAGATATCGATCTTGCGCCCGCGGATCCTGCCGCCCGTATCCTCGACGCGATAAACACCGGAGTATTGGCCCGCGTTCTTCAACCGAACCTTCGTGCCGAGCGGCAGCACGCGCGGGTCTGCGGCAACCATGCCGCGGCGCGCCCGCTTTCCGCTGGCGGTGCGCCCGTGGCCCGTATACGCGGTGGCACGCATCGTCATCGGCCGGTGGCGGGCTTCAGCCGGCACAGGAACGAGCCACACCGTCATGACGAGGCAAGAAATACACGCGTAGCGGCTCACCGCAGTTCGCGCAGCAGGTCGGCTGCCATCGTGAAGCGTAGACCACCGCGCATGTCGTTGCTGGAAGGCGGTTGACTCCAAGAAAGGCAAGTATAGGTCCGACGAAATTAATTGACGTCGGCG
>JAGWQP010000249.1 GCA_028876805.1 Acidobacteriota bacterium
GCCACCGGCGACAGCCACAAAGAAGACGCCACGGCGCACGACTCGGTGGCGCGGTAAAAGCGAAGATCGAACGTCCTTGCCCCTCGCCGCTGCTCAGTTCTTGCGCGTGATCGCGCAGCCGAGGGTCTTGGTGCGGGGGCGGGCGACCGGCTTGCTGGCTAAAACGGCGTCCAGGGCATCGCGGAGGTCCAGCTCGGTGGCCTCGGGGCGCTGTTTGCCGAAATCTTCGGTGCGGTTGTCGATCCGCCCCAGATAGACCAGATCGCCGCGCGGCGAAAGCACGGCGACCTCCGGGACCGTAGTCGCTCCCGTAAAGGCGGCCAGCGATTCCTGGGGATCGAACAGATACGGGAAGTTGTAACCGAATTCCCTCACGTGCTTCAGGACTTCCGCGGCGGCCACCGTGGCGTCACCCTGCACCGCGTAGAATGCGACGCCGCGCGGGCCGTAGGCCTGCTGGATGCGGTTCATCTCGGGAACGTAGCCGTTGCTAAGCGGGCAGTCGGTAGTGGCAAAAAACAGGACGACCGCGCGCTTGCCGGCCCACTCGGACGCGGTGTGCGTCCGCCCGGCTGTGTCGGCGAGCGAGAATTGCGGCAAGCCGGCTGCCACAGCCCCAAACGCACCCAAAAACAGCAGCAACGTCGGTGTGAAGAGCATGTTTTTAGAATAACCGTTACCTAGCGCCTTGGATTGCAGGCGGTTCAGCACGCTTCAAGCGAAAATCGTTGCGCAGCCGCCACCACGGCGTTGTCATCTTCCGCCCATCCGGCGCCGCGCCGGCTGCTTCTCGCGTGTAAGTGCGAATGAGCGATCGTTTGACGCCAAAAACCGCGTCGCTATCGAGATATTGGTCGCCCGCGACAAACAAATGGGTGATGAGCGTTTCGTAGCCTTCGGCGGCGATCAGAAAATGAAGATGTGCCGGCCGGTAG
Organism: Acidobacteriota bacterium; assembly: GCA_028876805.1. GTDB lineage: Bacteria > Acidobacteriota > Terriglobia > Bryobacterales > Bryobacteraceae > PSRJ01. The sequence continues at coordinate 936 of JAGWQP010000249.1, forward strand.
GGATGGCGCTTGGTCGCTTTCAGCATGTCGCCGACCGGTCCATCACTGGGAATCGGATAGGCGGTCGGCATCACCGACCAGAAATAAAAGCGGCCGTTCGAATTGGTATGGAGCCGCCCCCGCAGGCCCGCCTCGGTGCGGTCCGCGTACTGGACATCGTAAAACCCGGCCGCGTCCGACTGCCAGACGTCCACGGCGGCATTCAGCAGAGGCTGGCCGTCGGGCGAAGAGACAATCCCCTCGGCGAACAGCGGTTCGCCTTTCAAACCGCCGGTGACATTGGCGCCGAGCGGCATCTCTGGCGCCCCCTCCACGTAGAAAGGCCCCAGCACGGTGGTCTCGGTCGCGCCGTCCCGGTTGCGGTGGTTAATCGCGTCCACCAGCATCGACACACCCAGCGTTTCCGATAAAAGGATGAACTCCTGGCGCTTGTCGGTCGACATGTGACCGGTGCGGGTCAAAAAATTGATTCCCGCTAACCATTCGTCGAAGGTCGGCTCGGCGTCACGAATGAAATCGTGAAGATGCCGGACGAGGCTGGTCATGACCTTCTTCAAACGGGGTCCGGCGCGTTCTCGAAACGATCGATCACGGCTTCGGTGAGGGTCTGTTCACTGAATTCTCGCATGTTAATCTCCTGGTACTCGGGTCTGGCGGCTAGGCCTCGGCCACCACGGGGTTCACCAGTTCTCCAATTTTTTCGATGCGCACCCGGCACTCATCACCCGGCTTCAACCAGCGGGGCGGTTTGCGGGCGAAGCCCACGCCTGCGGGTGTCCCCGTAGCGATGACGTCCCCTGGCTCCAGGGTGAACACACTCGACAGATGCGCAATCAGTTTCGGAACGCCGAAGATCAGATTGCGCGTATTCGAACTCTGCATCACTTCGCCGTTGAGCGCCAAGGAGAGGTCGAGGGTATGTGGGTCTTCGATTTCGTCGGCGGTGACGATCGCCGGGCCTATCGGAGCAAAGGTGTCAAACGTTTTGGACAGCATCCACTGGGAGGTGGCCGCCTGGACATCGCGGGCGCTCACGTCATTCACAATGGTATAGCCGAACACGTGTTCACGCCACGAGGCCTCGGGAATGCGGCGTCCGCCCCTGCCGATCACCACCGCGAATTCGGCCTCATAGTCCGGCTTGCTGGTGTCTTTGGGGAGCACAATCGGGTGCCGGTGGCCGATCACGGCCGTGTGGAACTTGGAAAAGACGGTTGGTACATCCGGGATCGCCGAGTTGGATTCGGCGGCGTGATCGCGATAGTTCAGCCCGATGCAGATCAGCTTGGGCGGACGCGGAATCGGGCTGAGCAGCGTGGTTCTCTCGGGATCGAGCCGTTCGCCCGACGGCGGGTTGTAAATCCACCGCTCGACGCGGTCGAGCGCATCCGCACCGCCGGCGACCACCTGGAGCATGTTCGTAAAACCGGCGCCGCGCAGACCGATGATCTCGTCGTTCCACCAGACTCCGGGTTCACTGTAGTTTTCCCTCTCGAGAGTCACGAGTCGCACCGGGCGCCTCCAGTGAGTACCCGTATTTTAACAGGGATGCTCTCCGCAGTAGACTGAAGTGATGCGCGGAGTCGCCTCACTTTTGTTTCTCATCGGCCTGAGGCTCACCGCGGGTCCGGCCGCCGACTTGTCGCGCCAGATCCGGGAGACCGGCCTCGATCGGGAGCAATGTTACCGCGTCCGCGATCTCACCCTGGTGAAGGAAGACATCCGGGTTTATCTCGGCGATGGATATCTGATCTTCGGAAAACCCGTTGCCGGCCAGCCATTCCTGGCTGTGTTTACCGCCGACCTCGAAGGCGGAGATGGCGAAGTGCTCCTGCTACCGCCCACACGCGCCGAACGCCGGAGCCTTGCCGGCTACATCGGATCGCCGAATCTCGATGAGCACTTCCAGTCAGCCGTGTTCATCTTCACCGGGGATGTTTACACCAGGCTAATGGCGCAGCTTCCCGATAACCCCGCCAACCACAGAGCGCCGGAGATGGGCGCACTTCTGGATGAGCGGTGGAGTCCGCTGCTGCACAACATCGCCGAAGGCTACAATACGCGCCTGACCCTGGACCTGCTCAACCGGGTCGCCAACCCGCCGGACCTGTTCACCGCGATCTTTCGAAGCACCAAGTTGGGCACTTTCGACGTGATCTACGATCCGGACAGCGCCGACCAGATTGCGCTGGGGCAGCTTGTCGACCGGAACAACCGCGCCTATTTCGATATCTGGACTCACTTTCCCTCCCGCCGGGCGCGAACCGGCGCCGCTCCCGCCCGCGTACGGTGGGATCTGAGCGACTATCGAATCCAGGCGACCGTAGACCCGGACCTAACTCTGACCGCCGTCACGCGGCTTAAGATGAAATCATCTGCTGACGGGATACGGGCGCTGCCGTTCGACATGGCGCAAGAAATGGCGGTTGCCGGAGTGACCGTGGATGGAAAGCCGGCCGAGGTGCTGCAACACGAGGCGGCGCGTGTGGGCACCGTCCGCGGTGAGAACACTCAGTTTCTGGTTACTCCGCCGGAGCCGCTGCACCCCGGCCACGATTATGAATTCGAGTTCCACCACTCCGGCAAAGTCATCGTCGAGACCGGAGACCGCATCTATTACGTCACGGCACGCGGAAACTGGTACCCCTCGATCGGGACGGTGGCTGCAAGCTTCGACCTGACCTTTCGTTATCCGCGTGACCTAGAGCTGGTCACCGCGGGCGACGTGATCGAAGACCGGACCGAAGGGCCATGGCGGGTCACACGCCGCCGGCCCTCAGCTCC
>JAGWQP010000250.1 GCA_028876805.1 Acidobacteriota bacterium
AAAGCTGGCCCGGGGGAACCGATACGTAGTCCGCGAAACCGCCGTCGGTGTCGCGCCCAATCAATTTCCCGTTGGGGCACAGGTTGGTCTGTCCCGCTCGGCAATGAAAGCACCTCCCGCAGAACAGCACGGGGTCGATGATCACCCGGTCGCCTTCGGACAGGCCATCGTCGAACTCCCCGCCCGCTATCTCACCGGCGACTTCGTGGCCCATGATCAGCGGATAATCGACCGGGATGGCGCCAGTGTAGATCTTGAGGTCGGTCCCGCAAAGCCCCGTGTGGGTGATCCGGACCAATACCTCGGCCGGCCGGTTCGCGGGGACAACGACATCTTCGGCCGCCAGTTCGCCCGGCGCCGTCAGCACCATGGCCTTCATGGCAGCAGCACTCCTCGCCTGTTTCAACGCCCATCATACACGAGGCCGGCGACGGGCTCCGCGATCCCGCCTGTTGCTTTCTCGAGCCCGGCAGTGATGTAATTGCCCGAAGGAAACCCACAGTGAAAAAATCTGCCGTCGCCGTTGCACCCGCCTCCGCCCGCCTGACCGGTGATCAGAAGCGTGCCTTCTGGGCTGCGTGGGGCGGATGGACCATGGACGGCATGGATTCATTCATCCTCTCTCTGGTCTTGGTGCCCGCCCTGCGCGAAGTTCTGCCGAAATCCGGAATCGCCGCCACCACCGCGAACACCGGCTACTACGGCGGGCTGCTGTTTGCCCTGTTCATGGTCGGCTGGGGCATGGCCCTGATCTGGGGCCCGGTTGCCGACCGCTTCGGTCGCGCGCGTACTTTGATGTTCACCATCCTGTGGTTTTCGGTGTTCACGTTCCTCGCCGCTCTTTCCCAAAACGTGTGGTCGCTCGCCATGTACCGTTTTCTGGCCGGCGTCGGCATCGGCGGAGAATGGTCGATCGGCGCCTCGCTCGTCAACGAGGAGTGGCCCGAGCAGCGGCGCACCTGGGGCGGTTGTCTCATGCACACCGGCTATTATTTCGGCCTGCTGCTCGCCGCGCTCGCCAATTACTTCGTGGGCAGCCGATTCGGATGGCGATGGATGTTCGCGCTGGGCGGTGCTCCGGCCCTCCTGGTGGCCTTCCTCTATAACCGCGTCCCCGAGCCGCAGCGCTGGAAGGACAAGCGCGCCCAACTCGGGCGTCGCTTCGCCATGCATCACTCCTTCCTCAAGCTCTTCTCGAAGGAATACCGCGGCCGAACAATTCTCAATTCCGTCTACCTGATCGCTTCGATCGTCGGGTTGTGGGCCGGTTCCGTTTACGTGCCCTCGGCTGTGATTTACCTCGCCGATCGGGCCGGCGAATCCGCTGTAACCGGGGCCAAGCTGGCTTCCTACGCGACGGCGCTGCTGGGAATCGGCACCATCGTTGGGGCGTTGGTCACTCCGCTTCTCGCGAAACGCCTAGACCGCCGATCTACCCTGGCGGTCTTCTTTGCATTCATGCTGGTCTTCCTGCCGCTGTCGTTCGGCTACGTATTCTACATGGGTACGGGTGCGCTCGCCGCTTTCCTGGTGTGCACCTTCTTTCTCGGTGTCGGCGGCGCAAACTTTGTCGTTTATTCCTTCTGGATCCCCGAGCAGTACTCTACTGAATGCCGCGTGAGCGCCTTCGCCTTCACGACCAACATCGGCCGCTTCGCCGGCGCAGGGCTCACCTTCCTGGTGGGCGCCGGCATCCGGCATTTCGGGACCCTCGGTATCCCAGTCGCCCTCACGGCCTTGGCTTTTGTCGTGAGCCTCTTGCTCTTACCCTGGGGTGCTGAAACCAAAGGCGAAGCGCTGCCCTCCTGAGAAGGCAGGTACCTTTACTTCCCCACCAGGTGCCGCGCGTCTCTCTCGTTCTCGTTGCAGACGAACTCGATCAGTTCTGTATCCGGAATCAGCTCCGGATGCAGTTCGGTCGTCCACGGCTTGGTGTAGGCTTTCGGATCGTCAATCGTGAGTTCAATGTCCATGTGCCCGAAATCGCGCCGGCGCATGCGCTCGGTCAAGTGCAGAGCATCGCTGATCGGGACACCTTCGAACGACAGCCACGCCTTCCCATTGAAACCATTCGATTCGACCACGAGCGTGTCTCCTTCCCAATGGCCCACCGAATACCCCATCCACGAAGGGTTGGCATCGATCGGAAGCGCGCGACCATCGATGAAGATCTGGCGGAATGTGGTCCCGTATTCGTAGAGAATCACGATCAACTCGGGGGTCTGGACGATTTTGTGGATGTCGAAGGCATCGGCTTTGGGCAGGCCTCGCGGCAGGCACTGCCCCTCGGGATTCTCTTTCTGGTTGTTCGCCTTGCGCTCCTCAAACAGGGCCTTGGCGGAAGGCTGCCAGGGAAATGCAATGTCCTTGAGATAGTACGCACTGGTTCGGGCATTGAGGTGCTCCCAGAGTCCGGAAAAATCCGGCTTCCCATCCGGTCTCCGCGGCGGGGGAGCCGACAGCCTGGGCTTGCCGTCCGCTGTGGGAGGAATCCCCGGCGTCTTCGCCGGCCACTGAGCACTCACCGGCACCCCTAGCGCCATGATTCCGAGCATCATGCCGATCTGAGTCATGATCATCCCTCACCAGAGCATACACCCTGGCCCCAGCTCCCGGCAGGGTTCTGTGGTATGTTCGTTATCAAGGCGCGGCGGCCTGCGCCGCAAGCATGCCGACGATTCACTTTACCCTAAACGGAAATCCCACGGCCGCTCCCTACCAGCCTGGAATGCATTTCCTTGAGGTCTTGCGCGAGGAGTGCGGCATCCGCTCCGCCAAGGATGGATGCGCGCCCGAAGGGACGTGTGGGTGCTGCGCGATCCTCGTGGACGGCCAGCCGGTCCTTGCCTGCCGCCGCAAGCCGGAACAGATGGAACACCGCACGGTGGTCACGCTCGAAGGCTTGTCCGAGGAGCTACGCCGCGTCTTGAGCGAGGCGTTTGTCCTTGAAGGCGGCGTGCAGTGCGGCTTCTGCATTCCGGGGATTCTGATCCGGGCGTCTTGGCTCGTCGAGCACAAGCGCACCGCCGATCGCGCCGCCGTCGAGCAGTCCCTCTCCGGCCACCTCTGCCGCTGTACAGGCTATGCGCGGATTATCGATGCCATTCAAACCGCCGGTGAGGTTTGGAACAACGGCCGGTCCGTCGCCGGCCGCCAACCGCGCCGCCATTTCTTCTTCGGCGAGCCATTCGGCCGCCGCCCGACCTCTAGACCCAACAGTGGACGGGGCGCGCAAGGTGTCGGCCAATCGCCGGCGCGGTGTTACGGCTTAGAGCAGGCATTAGGCGAGCGGCCCTTTATTGACGACATAGAAGAGCCCGCCATGCTCTACGGCGCTCCGGTGCTCAGCGCTCATCCGCGAGCCAAGGTGCTGTCGATCGACACCGGCCAGGCCGCCGCCATGCCCGGTGTCGTGAGAATCTTCACGGCCTCCGATGTTCCTGGAGAGCGTGGTACCGGGCTGAACATTCCCGATCTGCCCGTCTTCGTGGCTGTTGGCGAAACCACCTGCTGCGTCGGAGACATGTTCGCACTGGTGGTGGCCGACACCAAGTTTCATGCCCGCCAGGCGGCCAAGAAAGTGAAGGTCGATTACGACGTGTACGCGCCGGTCACCGATCCGGTGGCTGCGCTCGAGCCGGGAGCACCCCAGGTGCATGCGCCGGGGAACCTGCATGTCCATCCCAACCTTCTTGAGACCACTGCGTTCTCTCGCGGAGACGTGGACGCGGCCCTGGCCGCCTCCACTCATGTGATTGAGCAAACCTTTCGGACTCAGCCCGTCGACCCCGCGTTTTTAGAGCCGGAAGCCTGCATCGTGTGGCCTCAGCCGAAAGGGGTCAAGGTCTTATCGCAAAGCCAGGGCTCGACCTACGACCACAGCCAGATCGCCAAGATCTTGAAGCTTCCGCCCGAGGCCGTGGATGTCGAGCTGGCGTCGAGCGGTGGGGCTTTTGGAGCCAAAGAAGAACTCTCGATCCAGGCGCAGACGGCTCTGGCGGCCTATCTGCTCGGCCGCCCCGTCAAGGTCGTCCTCACGCGCGCTGAATCCACGCAGCTCCATCCCAAGCGTCACCCGATGATCCTCAACTATACGGTTGGCGCCGATCGCGAGGGCCATCTGCTGGCGGTGCGTGCGCGCATCATCGGGGATACCGGGGCTTACGCGGGCACGGGTGGAAAATGTCTCCTACGCGCCGCCTGTCACTCCTGCGGCCCGTATCGGGTGCCCAACGTGGATATCGAATCCAAAGCCGTTTTCACCAACAACCCGACCAGCGGGGCGATGCGCGGGTTCGGCACCAACCAGGCTCATTTCGCCATCGAAGGCATCCTGGACATGCTCGCCGAAAAGGTCGGGGTCGATGGCTATGACATCCGCGAGCGCAACATTCTCGGTCCCGGCGACCCGTTCGCCACCGGTCAGATCATGCGCCAGAGTTGTGGCATCCGCGAGACCCTCGAAGCGGTCAAGGATATATACAAGACCGCGAAGTACGCCGGCATTGGCTGCGGCATCAAGAGCACCGGCATTGGAAACGGTACCATCGATAGCGGCCACGCCAAAATCCGTGTTTTGCCCGGCGGCCGTCTCGAGATCCTCACCGGCTACACCGAGATGGGCCAGGGCGTGTTCACCACTATCCGTCAGGCGGTTTCCGAGGAGACTGGCCTCGCGCTCGATCTCATGACGGTCCGGTGGGATAAGGAGATGGGCGCCAAGTGCGGTGAGACTTGGGCCTCCCGCGCCACCACGCTCAGTTGCGCCGCCGCACAGCGCGCCGCAAGTCAGCTCGCGGGCGATCTCAAACAGTCGAGCCTCGGGAGCCTTGCCGGCCGTGAATACTCAGGCGATTATGTCTGCAACTTCACCACGCGGCCAGGCACGCCCGAGGCCCTAAAAAACCCGCAGACACATCTGACCTTCAGCTACGCCACTCAGGTCGTCATCCTGGGCGAAGACGGCCGCGTCGAACGCGTGGTGGCGGCTCACGACGTCGGCCGCGCGATCAATCCCTTGGCCTGCGCCGGACAAATCGAAGGCGGCGTCCACATGGGCTTGGGCTACGCCCTCTCCGAGGATTTCCCGTCGACCGACGCACGACCCAACTCTCTGCTGTTGCGCGACTTCGGTATCCCCAAGGCCAAACATACGCCAAAAATCGACGTCATCTTGATTGAAGTACCCGACGAAATCGGGGGCTACGGAGCGAAAGGGGCCGGTGAAATCGGCCTGGTTCCCACCGCCGGCGCAGTGGCCGCTGCCCTTTATTCGTACGACCGCATCCGCCGCACCCGTCTCCCTATGCAGGATTCGCCGGCGGCTCTGCCGTCTGTCCCGAAGTCCCGGCGCGCCCGCAACCCTTAGAGCCTCGGTGGCCCCGCCGCTTGCTAGGGCCGCCTTGCTGGCCGAAAGATAGTTGCAGAATTCGGCCACATCCGAGGTCGGCTGTGATAACCTCCTCCCCCAAAGGGGGTTTTTGTAACCTATGGCTCGGACAGAATGGGTGTGCGCCAACTTAGCGAGGACCTCGAAGGCGCTTTCCGGTTTCTGTTTGACGGCACTGGTCGCCGCCATGCCCGCTTTCTCGCAAGGAGGATCGACCGGCCGGATTACGGGAGCGGTTTCGGACCAGACCGGTGGGGTACTCGCAGGCGCGACTGTTTCCGTCACCGACACCCAAAGAGGTACCTCGCGAACGCTTACCACCGACCAGGCCGGCGCTTACAATGCGCCCGAACTCACACCAGGCACGTACACGGTGAAGGCGCAGTACGCGGGATTCAAGGCGACCGAGCGCCAGAACATTGTGGTCGAGGTCGGCAAGGAGTACCGCGTTGACCTCGTCGTCGAACCGGGAGCCCAGTCCGAGCAGGTCACCGTAGCCGCCGATCTCGCGCCGGTTGAAACGACCAATGGCGTCCTTGGCGGCACAATCAGTAATCAGTTGATCCTCGAGCTGCCGGTGCAAGGCCGCAACTTTCAAAAACTGCTCGAACTGCGCCCCGGCACCTACCTGGCCCCTGGAAGCGGCAAATGGAGTCTTAGCTCGAACGGAATGCGCCGCGAACACAACGTGTACATCCTCAATGGCATGGATACGATCGAGGGCTTCTCGTCGCAAAGTGTTGTGAACGCCACGCCGATTTTCGGCGATGCCACCTCCATCGTGCCCATTGACGCCATTCAGGAGTTCAATACCCAGCAGGTTCCCAAAGCCGAGTATGGGTGGAAGCCTGGTGCCGTCGTGAATGTGGGTTTGCGGTCCGGCGAGAATACTCTGCACGGCACGGCCTATGCCTTTGGGCGCAGCGATGCCATGGACGCCAGAAATCCGTTCATCCAAACCGGGGCCCCCAAGCAGATGACCGAAATCGAAGATTTTGGCGGCACCGCCGGCGGTCACATCCGCAAGGACAGGCTTTTCTACTTAGTCGGATACGAAGGGCAGCGCAACACCATCGGCGCCCCATCGTCATCGCTGAGTTTGCCGACACGAGCCAGCCTGGGTAACATCAGCCAGAGCGTATTAGATGCCTGCAACGCTCTCGCCAGCCACTCCTCCCAAGGACCTCAGCCTGAAAATGGCCGGCCTTGTCTATAACGGCCCCGGGAATTGCGTCAAGGACGCGACCAACAGCGGCGTGTTTCAGGACCGGAGCACAGTTTCTTACACCGTCGCCCCGATTGGCTTGGCCAACCTCCACAACGGGCT
>JAGWQP010000251.1 GCA_028876805.1 Acidobacteriota bacterium
CGTGATCTGGCCTACCGGATATTGCCCGTCTTTCATCAGCGGCACGTTCGGGTTTTGAACCTGCTGCTCGCTGACGTTGTAGGTTAGGTCCGGCGTAGCCTTCCGGTCGTCGCGAGCTGTTTCGCTGGTGCATATGTTGCCGGTCGCTTGAATCATGATATTGCGCGTGGGGTCGTAAGCCGGAGCAACATGCGCGTCGCGGCCACCGGAATGCGAGGTGCAATAGAGAATCCTCTTGTTCGGACGGTCGTAGACCACGTCCTGGTTCATCGTGGCTAATCCAGTAACGGGATCGATGCTCTTGTAAAGGTTCTGCGCGCCACGGAAAGTCTCACGGGCGTAGAAGAACTTACCCGTCTGCGCCTCGAGCGCCCAAAACACCGGGTTCTTGCACGGCATGCCGACGAGCGCGCGCACGCGGCTTTCGGAGGCGTTCAGATTCGCCGCCAGCATCCCCTCCGCCCCCGGATTCGGACGCATCGGGGTGTCCACCAGCATCATTTCGAACGTGCATTCCTGATCCCAGTTGTCCTGCGGCAGGAGTTGGCGCCGCCACACAATCTCGCCCGTGGCCGGGCGGACGGCCCAGCGAGTATCGGTTCCAGCCAAAGTGGCGTTCTTGCCGGCGACGCCACGCTGGAAATCCGACGCCGGACAGATGCCGCTCGATCCGTAATGCACCAGACTCTGCACCGGATCATAGACGATCTGCCCCCAAACACCCGTGCACCAGCGGTTTTCAAACGGGATCGCACGCCAGGTCTCGTCGCCCGGTCCGTCCGGATGCGGAATCACTTCGTTGCGCCAGAGTTCCTTTCCGGTCGCGATGTTGTGGCCGGTAACATAGCAACCGAACGGGGCGTTCTGGCAACTGCCGCCCGCGATCAGAATGTCGTTGGCAATAATCGGGCCGCTGGTATTGGCCACGTAACCATCGGAGCCGCGGGACGCCTCCCACGCGACCTTACCGGTTCGCGCATCGAGGGCGACCACTGCATTATCCGATGTCACGGTGAAGATTTTGTCTCCGTAGAGGGCGAGGCCACGCTTCGCGCCGGAGTAACGGTGATGGATCTCTCCCGGGCTGCTTCCGATCGCGGGAAGCGAGCGCCGATACTCCCAGATGCGACTGCCGGTCCGGGCGTCCACTGCAAGAATGGCATCGTTCGGGCTAATCAGATACATGATGCCGTTGTGAATTAGCGGTGATGTTCCGGCACGGCCTCCGGTGGTGGGCAACTGCCGGGCCCACACCAGCTGGAGGCCGCCGATATTCCGGCGATTGATCTGATCCAACCGCGAGTAGTTCCAATGCTCCATGTTCCCGCCGAGCATGAGCCAGTCCGCTGAGTCAGGGTCGTTGAGGTCCTTCTGGGTGACCGGAATGAATTTGTCCGCCGGGCCCTGGGCTACAAGTGCGCTTACTAACCACAATGCCGTCAATGCGGCGACCAACAATCCGGCGAATCGTGTCACGGAAAAGCCTCCTTAATCGAAATAGGACCAGCAACATCCAGCTGGCACTATCGAGCTTCCCGCTAGTTTATTAAACGCGTGCTACGATCGCACCCACGCGGAGTGGAGGCCGTCGAAGCGTTTAGCGCGGCTTCTGCACGCCTGGACGCTGCCGGAAGGTGCTTCAGACCTTCGCCGAACAGGCGCTTTCCACCGCCCGTCTTCCGTAAGCCAGGGCGCCGGAGGCGTGTTCGACAGGTTCCTGGGGCGGGACGACAGTCAGGCCTCGCGTCGCGCCGCATCGGTGAACGTGCCGACGACTGCCGCGACCTTGCCTCGCAACACGTCGCCCGCCGATTCTAGATATCTGTCCATCTCCGTCGTCGCATCACGCGGCGCGGCCAGGATCAACTCTTTCGCCCACTGCGCGTCCACTTCGCGCGGAGCGATGTAGTCTTTCTTCATGCGCTCCAGGTTTTCGCTCAAAACTGCGTCAGCACGGATGGCTTCCGCGTCGGCGAGATCCGGCAAGCGCCGCAAGCGGATGCTGCCTCGGATTTGGATCGCGCCCACGCTGGCGGCGAGCGCCAATTGCTCGGTTATTCCTTAGCGGGAGTAGAAAACACCAGGACGTTGAGGGGCGTCATGCGAGATCGATGAACAGCAGTTCCCCGCCCGCGGGTCCGGCGCCGGAAATCGTCACCGCCCGTTCCTCGCTCACCGCTGCTCCATCCCCCTCCTTCAGCACAAGCTCGTTCACCGTGATGTTGCCACGCGCGCTATTGTACCCAGGCGTGACGTCCCCGTGCGATGGGCTGTTCTAGAGATTGCCCGGGCCCGAGCACGGAAGCGTACGCGCGAGCATCTTGGTGAATGAAAGCGGCCGGTTCTGGCGGATTCTCCTCGGTGCCGACCAACAGTCGCAAGCGGCCCTGTTTTTCAGAAGGATCGTAGCCGAACTGCTGGTAGCGCGGCGCGACATCCTCCACGACTGGCGTGATCCACACTTGTAGCAGATGAACCGGCTCGGTTTGAGAGGCGTTGAACTCGCTGTGGATGACCCCGTTTCCCGCCGACATCGCCTGAATCATGTTCGGCCTCAGCACGTGCTTTTCGCCCATGCTGTCGCGGTGCGCCGAAGCCGCCCTCCATGACATAGGTGAAGATCTCCATATCGCGATGACCGTGCGCCCCAAAGCCTTTGCCCGGCGCGATGCAGTCCTGGTTCAAAACGCGCAGCGCTCGAAAATTGTTGTGCGCCGGA
>JAGWQP010000252.1 GCA_028876805.1 Acidobacteriota bacterium
CGGAACGCATCCGGCGCATCGACGGACGGGCCGCCATCGAGGAGATCGAACTTGCCATTTGGGATATAGTGAACGCCCATGTTTGAGAGATTCTGGGGCAACGCGGGGGTCGCCGAGGCCCTCGAGCAGATGACCGCGCAGGACCGCCTGGCGCAGACGCTGCTGTTTGCCGGCCGGGAGGGTGTTGGTAAGGCGACGCTTGCCCGCCGGCTCGGCGCCCGCCTGCTGGGGTACCCGGAGCGGATCGAGCGCGACGACCTCAGTCTTCCGGACAACCTCGAAATCGTCGCCTCCCGCGAGCGCTGGCCGGCCGAGAAGCGCAATGAAGATCCGCTGCTGTTTGCCACGCACCCCGACTTCGTGACCTTCGCTCCCGACGGCCCGCTGCGCCAGATTTCGATCCAGCAGACGCGTCTGCTCAAGGAGCGTTCACAATTCCTGCCCAGTCGGGGAAAGCGTCGAATTTTTCTGATCGACCACGTGGACCGCGCCAACGACCAGGCCGCCAACTCCCTGCTCAAGACCCTGGAGGAGCCGCCTGATCACCTCCTCCTCATCATGACCGCCGAGAACGCTTACGATCTGCTGCCCACCATCCGGTCGCGAGCTGTATGCTTCCATTTCGCGCCGCTCGAGCCCGAGGCGATGCGCGCGTTCGCGCGGGAGCGCGGCCTTGACCACCCGGAACGCCGCGTGAGGCTGGCGGCGGGCAGTCCCGGCCTTGCGATCTCGCTCGACCTGGAATTGTACGACAAACGCCGCGCCGCCATGCTCGCGTTGCTGAAAACCGCCGCTGGGACGGCGCCCTTCAGCGCCTGGCTCGCGGTCTCCGAAGCGCTCGGCCGCTCGAAAAGCGAAAAGCTGGAGCTCTATCTCAAGCTCCTCTACGAACTGCTGCGAGACCTGCTTATCCTCCGGGAGGGTTCCGGTGAGATCCGCAACGAGGACATTCGCAAGGAGCTCGAAGCGCTCGCCGTCACCGTGGAATTCCGCTGGATCTCGAAGGCGGTCGCGCTCGTGGACGAAATCGTCGACCTGGTCCGCCGCAATATCCAGAAGACCATCGCCCTCGATTCGCTAATTGCGAACCTGCGCGCAGCGTGAGAGGGTGTGCCAGAATTCGGGGAACGAGACCGAGGCCGCTTCGGCACCCTCGATGACCGATTCGCCGTCGGCGTGTAGCGCCGCCACGGCAAACGCCATGGCTACTCTGTGATCGCCAAAGGAATCGAACGCCGCCCCGTGAAACTTCTGCCGGCCGGGAATCACTATGCCGTCTGCGGTTTCGTCGGCGCGAACACCCATCCGCCGCAGGTTGTCGACGACCGTATGGATGCGGTCGGTTTCTTTAACGCGCAACTCACCGGCATCCTTCACCGTGAGCCCCTCCTCGGTCGCGGCTCCGAGCACCGCCAGCACCGGAATCTCATCGATCAAAGCCGCCGTGAGGCCGCCCTCGATGGTGCCGCCCCGTAAGGGCGCGTGCTCGACTTCGATATCGCCCACCAGCTCTCCGTTCTGGCTTTCGAGCTGGGGAATGCGGATTTTCGCGCCGATCCCGCTCAGAAAATCGAGCAATGCCGAGCGCGTGGGGTTGAGGCCGGCACCGTGGATGGTGAGCCTTGAGCCGGGTACCAATAGAGCGGCCACGATAAAGAAGGCGGCCGAGGAAAGATCGGACGGGACCGTCAGTTCCCGTCCCCTGAGACGAGGCCGGCCGGCCAGGCTGATCTTCGATCGCGCGGAGGTGAGATTGGCGCCGAATTCGCGCAGCGCAATTTCGGTGTGGTCGCGCGAGCGCACCGGCTCGGTGACCGAGGTCTCGCCGTCGGCGAACAGGCCGGCGAAGAGCACGCAGGTCTTGACCTGGGCGCTCGGAACCGGCAGCTTGTAGTCGATGGGGTGCAAATCGCCGCCTTCGATCTCGAGCGGCGGATACTTGTCTTGTCGAGCGCGGATCCGTGCGCCCATCTCGGCGAGCGGTTTCGTGATCCGCTGCATGGGGCGCCGCGAGAGCGATTCATCGCCGAAGATCCGGCTGCGAAACGGCTGGCCGGCCAAAATCCCGGAGAGCATGCGAATGGTGGAGCCGGAATTGCCGGCATCGAGATCGCCTGTCGATGCGCGCAATCCGTCCAGACCTTTGCCGTGAATGACGAATTCGCTCGCCTGGCCTTCCACCTCGACGCCCAAGGCCCGCAGGCAGCCCAACGTCGAATGGCAATCGGCGCCCGTCGAATAGTTCCGGATACGCGTTGCGCCCTCGGCGACCGCGGCGATCATCGCGTAGCGGTGGGAAATCGACTTGTCGCCGGGCAGGACGATGCTTCCGGAAACCGAAGAGGCCGGAAGAATACGTTTCTGCATCTAGCGGGCCATCACTGCCTGCCACTTCACCGACACTTTGCGGAGGCGTTCGACCGCCTCCATCAGATTCGCATAAGAATTGGCGTAGCTGAACCGGATGTAGCCCTCGCCGTATTCACCAAAGTCGCCACCGTTGAGGCAGGAAACGCCCGCTTCCTCCAGCAGGAGGTCGGCCAGTTGGCGCGAACCCATGCCGGTCGCGGTCACGTTGGGAAAGGCGTAAAAGGCGCCGCCGGGCAGCGCGCAGCGGAAGCCGGGAATCTGGTTTAGGCCCGCACAAAACGCGTCGCGCCGGCGCTTGAATTCGGTCACCATGGCGGTGACAGCGTCCTGCGGCCCCGTCAGCGCCGCGATTCCGGCCCGCTGCGTAAAGCTGGCGGTGCACGAATTCGAATTCACCATCAGCTTGTTGACGGCGGTGACGAGCCACTCCGGCATCACCCCGTAGCCGATCCGCCAGCCGGTCATGGCGTAGGTCTTGGAAAAGCCGTCCAAGATGATGGTCTTCTCCAACATCGAAGGAAATGCCGTGATGGACACCGGCGGCTCATCGCCGTAATGAATTCGCGAGTAGATTTCGTCACTCAGGACCATGACGTCCCGGTTGGCGAGCATCTCCGAAATGGCCCGCAGATCTTCGCGCGGGATGACGCCGCCGGTTGGATTTTGGGGCGCGTTGAGGATCACGAGCTTGGTGCGGTCGGTGAGGCGGTCGTAAAGCAGGTCGAGATCGATCGAGAAGCCCCGGCTCTCCACGAGCGGCATGGCTACGGGCTTAGCCCCCAGAAACCGGATCATCGATTCATAGATGGGGAATCCCGGATTGGGGTAGATGACCTCGTCGCCGGGCTCGACGAGCGCGATCAACGGAAAGAAAATAATGGGCTTGCCGCCCGGCACCACGGCCACCTGCTGCGGCCCGACCGGAATACCCCGGGTGCGCGAGATGTAGCTGGCGATCGCTTCGCGCAACTCCGGCAGTCCTTGCGTGGGGCCGTAATGGGTCCACCCTTCGTCGAGTGCGCGCTTGGCGGCTTCGACGATGTGAGGCGGCGTGGGAAAATCGGGCTCGCCGATCTCCAGGTGCACGATGCTACGCCCTAGGGCTTCGAGGCCCCGCGCCTTGACCAGGACGTCGAAAGCCGATTCCGCCCCGAGCCGTCCGATTCGTTCAGCGAGTTTCACAGGTCTGTCCTTTCCCCGCCAACACTCACAACCAATGACACCTCTAAAGCTTAACAAGCCCGGCGCGCTAAAATGGAGGGGCGGAAAAGCCCGCTTTTTGGGTCCACGTTTTACGGGTTCTCGCGTCATCTGGTTAGGATCCGTGAGAACTGGCGCTGACAGGCTGATGAGCGAAATTACCGAGCCCGGGCTCGATCTGGAACGGCAAACTCGTTTTATTTCCGAGCACTTACGGCGAATTTTCGTGCAGATTTATCGGATTGTCGGCAATCCGGCGGATGCGCAGGACCTGACGCAGGAGGCCTTCATCAAGGCGCTTCAGCGGCAGGACCAGCTCAAAGATGAGCAGAAAGCCGCCCATTGGCTGTCGCGCATCGCCACCAACACGGCGATCGATTTTCTGCGCCGCAGCGGCCGGGCTACATTTTGCGAGATGAAGGAAGCCCCGGAGGGCCACGTCGAGAGCCCGGAACAACTCTTGCTGCGGAGTGAGCAGCGGAATTACCTGGAAGACGGCCTGCGCCTGCTCAGCCCGCGCGAGCGGGCGGCGCTGATGCTGCGCGACGTGGAAGGCTTGCCGGCCGAGGAAGTCGCGCGTCGCCTGAACTGTTCCAAGGCGACGGTGCGGTCCCACATCGCCAACGCTCGCACGAAGTTTCGCGGGTACATCGAGAGAAGAAAGCGATGAAACATCCAACTCAGGCGACCTTGGCGTTGCACGCGGGCGGCGACCTGGGGCCCGTTTCCCGGTGGCGCACCGATCGCCATTTGGGTCGATGCGAGCAGTGTCGCGAAAAGGTGGCCGCGTTCCTCGGCCTGCGGGAAGTTCTTGCGGACCTTAACGAGACGCCTGAAATCTCGTGGAAGCGCCTGGCCAGCGAGATGAAAGCCAATATCCGGCTGGGGCTGGCTGCGGGTGAATGCGTGCGCGCCGAGGACAAACCGCTGCGCCACTCGCTGTGTTCCGGCGCCCGAGCAGCGGTCGCAGTGGCCAGCGTGCTGGCCCTGGTGGTGACCGGACTCGTGCTGGAGCATCCGGGCCCGGGACCTGCTACTGTCGACGGAGTCGTCGTGCAGTCCACCCGCGATGGCATCCAGGTCCGAGAGGGGGATCGGTCCTTACAGCTCATGCACCCGAGCGCGCAACCCGTGACCTACTCGGTTGGCGCGCAGGGCTCCATGAGGGCTCGGTACGTGGATCCGGAAACGGGCTACGTGACCATCAATAACGTCTATGCAGAGTAGGTCCGGGCTTGTTTTCACCAATCGGCTCTCGGTCTTCGGGCTTTTGTGCGCCTCGGGCCTAGTGGCTCAGGACTCGTTGCTGGATTCCCGCAACGCGGTGAAAATCAATATCCCCCAGGATGCGCCGGTGAACTTCGTCTCCTTGACCATGGGACCATCGCGCGCCACTGCGCGCGGGGCGGCGTTGTTGCTCGACCTCCACATGTCGCTCGACCTGCGCAACGCCAGCCCCAACCGGGTTCGCGGCGTGGTTTTGCGGGTCTTCGCCCAAGAAGCGGCAGCAGGTGGCAAGGCATCGGTCGCGGTGCCCAGCCTCAACATCGGTCCGAACGATACGTTTCCGGTGCGGATCGACCTGCAATTGATGCGGCCGACACAGGTCGCTGCTGGCCCGGTGGTCCAGGTGGACTTGGACGGGGTATTGTTTCAGGACTTTTCCTTTTACGGACCGGACCGGCTGAATTCCCACCGGCTCCTGACGGTCTGGGAGACCGAAGCGCAACGCGACCGGCAGCATTTCAAGCGTTTGCTGGCACAATCGGGCGCCGAAGGACTGCGCCAGGAGATTCTTTCCAGCCTCGCGCGTCAGGCCGACCAGCCGCAGTTGGATGTCCGCGTGATCCGCCGGCGCACCGTTTCGGCGGCCGCCTTGGCACCGGACCGCATGGCGCAGTTTGCGTTTGTGCGATTCCCGGATGCGCCGGTGGAACCCTTGGAGGGCTGGGCCGAAATCTCTGGCGGTGAGGCGCGGGCGCCGCGGATCCAGGTGCAGAACCGGTCCGACCAGACCGTGAAATATGTCGAGATGGCCTGGCTGGTCACCGACCCCAGAGGCCGCCAGTACATGGCCGCCTCCCTGCCGGCATCCGATGCAGATCTCTACCTGCCGCCCGGCAAGATGGCCCAGTTGGTGCAGGACACGGAGTTGCAGTTTTCTCGTCGAGGTGAGCCTGTGACCATTGAGAAGATGACCGGCTTCGTCAGCCAGGTGCAGTTCGCCAGCGGCAAGGTCTGGGTTCCCAACCGGCAGAATCTGGAAAACGCCGCCTTGCGGGGCGTGTTAGCGCCTTCGGCCGAAGAGCAGCGCCTTTCCGCGCTGTACCTGAAGCGGGGCCTGCCGGCCCTGACGGAAGAATTAAAGAGATTCTAACCGCTCGGTCGGCGGTCGGGACGCTTCTTCCGCGTAGCCACTCTCGTTGCCCCCGGCGTAAAGTAGATAGACAGCACTCCCAGGGACGGCCGAGCCGATGACCATCAACCCGAGCAAGTGTGTCGCCTGCGGCAACTGCACGTACGTCTGCCCCATGGGCGCGATCTATATCGATCCCCAGATCAGGCGGGCTACCATTAATCGCAACGAGTGCGTCGAGTGCTACGCTTGCTACAACGGAATGAGCCAGGAGCATCTGAATCCCACGATGGTGCGGACCCTACGCCGGATCTTTCAGATGATGCGGCTGCGTTTCGACCCGGAGCCGGATGTCTGCCCCACCGCCGCCTTCGAGCCGGAGGAGCTCGTCTGGCCGCGCATCGTGCGCCGGGCTTTCTCCGATCCTCGCGTGCCGCATGAATCAACGGGAGTGGAAGGCCGAGGCACCGAAGAAGTGAAGACCAACGACGTCAGCGGTCGAGTGAAAGTGGGAGAAGTCGGCTTCACCATCGAGTTTGGCCGCCCCGGAGTGGGCGTCTGGATGCGCGACATCCAACAGATGTGCCGGGCGCTCGCCCAAGCCGGCGTCAGCTTCGAAAAAAGGAACCCGGTCACTTCCCTAATGACGGACGTGTCTGAAGGCACTCTGCGTGAGGATATCCTCAACGAGAAGGTCCTCTCGGCGATTGTGGAGATCAAGACCCGCGTCGAGCGCACCGAAGAGATCATCCATCTGGTGTGGGAGGTTGAGAAACGAATCAACACGGTGATCGCGATCGGCGTGGGGACGCGCTGCGACCCCGATGGTAAAGAGCGGGTGGTCGGACCGATCCTCGAGCGACTCGGGTATCGACTGGAGCGTGCCAAGACCAATATCGGTCTCGGGCGGATCACCAACCGGCTCGTGCCTGCGACCGAGCAGGAGGGTGTCAGGCGATGACCAACACGCTGCACCGGTTTGGTGACGCGGCCAGCTTCCACGATGATTTTGTGGTGTTCGCCATACCCAGCCGCGGAAATAATGACGCCGACTCGGTGCCGAAGCTCCGGCAGTTTCTGACCATGGCCCTGAGGTTTGGACCTGTCAATTTGGGGGACGCCCGCCATGGCGGGGCGCTGCGGTCATCCCAATCGATGAACCCGACCTCCCATTGGCATCGTGACGTACAGCCCGACTTCGAGGCCGTCATCGCGGGATTGGACGCGCCTACCACAGCGGCAGCGGTATTCGATAATCGGGCGGCGGCCGAAGAGTTCATCAAGGCCGTCCGGACCGCCGACCTCGGTCTCAGCGTCAACATCTCCACTTCCATTGATGGCGCCGACGAGTGCTGCAACGCAGCCGGCATCTGCCGGCACAGCGTCGGATATTCGCTGGGCTTTGAGGGCCAGACCGAGCACCTCCCGAGCCGCGAGGTGCTTTACTTGGCGACCATGTGCGGCCACGGTATGGTGAGCGCGTCGCTCGCCAACAAGATGATCGACTGGGTGAAGGAAGGCCGGCGGACTCCGGACGAGGCCGTTACGTATCTGCAGCGATTCTGCTCTTGCGGCGTGTTCAACCCAGCGCGGGCCCGGCGCCTTCTGGAGCAAGCCCGCACGAGGACGAAGTGACTTCGGGTGCTTAACGGTTTTGGGGCCGATCGCCGTCAGCCCGGGGCCGTTGCTAGCCAACTGACATCTGATGGATTGTCATATTTGTCCCTCTCCAAAAGCCAGGATCACCGGCCAACCGTGTTCCTTGTAAGGTAGCGATCCTGTTCGTTTCACCGGAATGTGCGCGGGGCACGGCGGGTCTGGGAGTTCCCATCTCAACCGAGCTTGGTCTGTGCTGCTTGCGGTCTACAGAGGCGCAAGTTCTCTTGCGCCAACCGACCGCTGGGGTCCATTGAGACGGCCCGTTCGAGGGTCTTTCTTGCCTCCAGGATGTGGCCGGCCTCACAAGGCAGGTCTCTGAAGCGTATCGTAAACGCCTACTTCGCCAAACCTTCGAAAAACTCTGCGGGCACAGCTTGTTTTGTCGGCTCTTGATACACTGACACTGATTCCCACGTGGTTGCGCAATCGGCACCTTCCATCTCCCGTTTACGCTACCTGGAGCTGCTCGTGC
>JAGWQP010000253.1 GCA_028876805.1 Acidobacteriota bacterium
CGAGCGGGCTATCCCCCTCGTCCGCAGGAGGGCCGCCGAAGTTGAGGTCCTTGCGCGGCACTCGGCTCGCAGTTTGTGGGTTGTCCAGGCCGAGCGCCTGTTCGAGAATGCGGGCGATGGGCTCGCTGAGATCCAGACGGCGGGTTATACCGTAACGGAGAGCGAAGAGGCTGGAAGCCACCAGGATGAGGGCGGCCATCGCGTAGGCGGTGCGCGGCAGCGTGTAGGGAACTGCTCGCTCGACGTCTACTCCTTTGGCCACCTGTTCGGCTTGCTCGAGCTGCAAGCGGCACAATTCGGGCGCGGCGTGAGGCCGCGTCGCTTCACCGAAAAACACGGCGGTCGAAAGCGAGTCGGCCAGGTCCAACCGCCGGTCCACGATCTGGGCAGACCGATAGAGCTTGGGCGCCCGTCGCCGCACGCGGTACAAGGCCACGGCGATCGCCACCGCCGGGGTCAGTCCGGCCACGTACCAGTTCAAAACCTGGGTTCCTAGAATCAGCAGGAGGATGACGGCCACCAGGCCCGCGCTGGCCGCATTGATGCCCTCCGACAACAGCTCGTTATACAGGAGGCGCCGCCGGGCCTTGCGGATCAGTGTCAGCACAGTCCGTCCTCGTGAAGTTGCGCGTCCGACGTCAGGAACGGTCTACCTCCCTGAAGAGTGGTCCGCTCTCATCCTATCATCTTCCGGGACTAGACGCTTCCCCCGCCAAAAGTACTAGCAGCTAGAGCTACCGGTAAACAACTGTGTCGCGCTGTCTGGAAGGCCGGGCTTACAATGAAAATACAAACAACATGCCCGCCAACGGAAGGATCTTCTTTGAGTCAACCATTGAGAGTATTGATTGTCGATGATGAACCGAGCCAGCGAACGGGTCTGGCAGCTATGCTCTCCGCCTGGGGAATGAAGCCGGAGACCGCCTCGGATGGTATCGAAGCTCTGCAAAGACTGAATTCGTTCCCCGCCGATGTGATCATCACCGACCTCAACATGCCGGGGCTGGACGGTTTCGGGCTGTTGCAACGATTGCGCGAATCCGGCGAGATGCCGCCGACGCTCGTCCTGACCGCCTACGGCAGCATCGAAACGGCCGTCCAGACGGTGCATGAGTTAGGCGCGTTCTGGTTTGTGGAGAAACCGATCCAGCCGGCTGCGCTCGAAGTGCTCCTGCGCCGCGCCGGCAGCCACGCCGGCCTCCGCGCCGAGAAGAGCAATCTGGAACGTCAGCTTCGGTACAAAGGCTCGCTCGGCGAGCTGGTAGGCACTTCGTCCAAGATGCAGGAGATTTTCGCGCTCCTGCACCAGGCTGGACCGAGCAAGGCATGCGTCCTGATCACGGGCGAAAGCGGCACGGGCAAGGAACTGGTAGCACGCACCATCCACGAACTGAGCGCCCGTCGCCAGGGGCCGTTTGTCGCTATCAACTGCGCCGCCTTGCCGGAAACCCTCATTGAAAGCGAGCTGTTCGGCCACGAAAAAGGCTCGTTCACAGGCGCTTCGGAACGTCGCGCCGGGTGCTTCGAAGTCGCGCAGAATGGCACGCTGCTGCTCGATGAAATCGGCGAGATGCCCATGCAGACACAGGCCAAGCTTCTGCGGATTCTTGAAGATTCCAAAGTCCGCCGACTGGGGGGCAAGAGCGAATTCGAGGTAGACGTGCGAGTGGTCGCGGCCACCAACAAAGTTCCGGAAGAGGCGGTGCGCGGCGGCCACATTCGTGAAGACCTTTACTACCGGCTCAACGTCTTTCAGATTCATCTCCCTCCGTTGCGGGAGCGCAAGGAGGACCTGCGGCTAATCGCCGAAGCCTTAATCAGCGACCTGAACCGGAAACACCTGTGCCGCATCGCCGACCTGGCGCCGGTCGTCATGCAGGCTCTCGAGCACCACCAGTGGCCGGGCAACGTTCGCGAACTGCGGAACGTGCTGGAGCGGGCCGTGATTCTGGCCGGCGAAGGCACCATTGAGTTGCAACATCTGCCCGCCTTCTTACAGGGGACCGCCGCCACAGCGGCGACGGTTGAGAGCTCCACGCATGCCGCCCAGGCGCCGTCAACGAGCGACGTGGGAGGGATCCGATTCCAGATCGGGACCACCGTCGGGGAAGCGGAAAAGGGCTTAATCCTTCACACTTTGGAGCACACGCGCAACAACAAGACACGCGCTGCCGAAATTCTCGGCATCAGCCTCAAAACCTTGCACAACAAGCTTAAAGAGTATGGGGCTGGCAAAGAATACGGCATTACGGGGTAGTCCCTCGGGCGTTCCAGATGAGGGAGACCCTCGGCCTACCGCCCGGTGTGCAGGTTGTTGTGGATGGCGTAGAGCGCCAATTCCAGCCGGTCGGAAACACCCAGCTTGTCGAAGATGTTATGTAAATGATTTTTCACCGTCTGCTCGCTGATGAACATCTTCTCCGCCATCTCCTTGTTTTTGAATCCTTGTGCCACCAAAGCGACAATCTCACGCTCGCGCTGGCTGAGAGGGGAACGCTCCCGCTCGCGCGGCGCCGCCGCCTGGGAGGGGGGCGGGACTTCCTCGGCCGACACAAACTGGCGGATCACGGCGGCCGTCGTATGCGAATCCAGCCAGATCTCGCCTGCGTGCACTTTGCGAATGCTCTTGATGAGCAGATCCGTGGCGGTCTGTTTGAGAACGATTCCGGAGGTGCCCAGCTTCATTGCCTGGACGAATTCATTCTTGTCATCGGATGCGGTTAGCACGATCACCCGCGTGCGGATTCGTGCTGCTTGCAACCGCTGCAGCGTACCAAGGCCGTCCAAACCGGGCATCTTCAGATCAAGCAGAAGAATATCGGGCTCATACTGCTGGAGCACGTCTAGCACCTCCTGGCCGTCCTGGGCTTGGCCGACAACCTCAAAGTCCTCCTCTAAAGCCAGAAGCTTACACAAACCGTCCCGAAAGATCGGGTGGTCATCGGCGACCACAATCCGGATCTTGGTCCGAGGGACGCCGCTGGTCGGGGGCGCACTGGTTATCGAGATGCTGTTGTCTGACATACACTCCTTAGCTATCAGGGACTATTCTAAAGTCCCAATAGTACCACGTCAATTCGTCTCTTCCAACTCAGGTCATAGAAAAGCAGTATCCAAAAGGTGACAGGGCCGGGTGCGCCCCTTTGTCGGGGTCCTTCCACCTGCCTCTGGTGGCGCTACTTTCTTGTTTCCTCTGATAGAGTTCCAGTGAATTTTACACCCACCTCTGGTAAGGTGGGAGGAGATTATGAGCGAAGAATTGGCTGAAGTCGATTTTCAGCGATTTTGGCGGCGACTGCAACAGTTGGGGCTGAATGCCTATGAGTCCCGCTCCTATCTCGTGCTGCTCGGGCACCCGAAGTTCAAGGCCCTCGAGCTAGCGGCGCGGGCCCACGTTCCACGTCAAAAGATTTATGAGGTCCTGGATAGCCTCGTGGAGAAGGGGTTTGCGCAAGTGGTACAGGAAAAGACGAAATTGTTCTCAGCCGTGGAGCCGAGCCTAGCCATTCCGGGCTATTTGGCACGGCAGCGCCAGATCATGGAACAGGGACTCACGGACACGGGACGCGCCGGAACCGCCCTGATTGACGACCTGAAACAACTCTATTCGGAGGGCCAGGGAGGGCGCGGCACCCTGGATTTCCTGCGCATTGTCACCGAACCGGCGCAGACCGCGGCCGAATACCGGCGCATGTTGTCCGAAGTGAAACACGAGTATCTTGAATTCTCCCGCCCGCCCTACGCCGTAGATCCGCTGGATGAAAAGCTGGTCAAACAGGCACGTCTGGGCGGAGTCGCCTGCCGCCTGCTGCTGGAGCCATCGTCGCTCGATGCCGAGCATCGGCAGCGCCTCAACGACTACGGTGCGGCCGGTGTCGAAGTTCGCGTCACCGACTCGCTTCCCATGAAGCTGGCCGTCTTTGACGGCCGCCACGGAATGGTGGCTCTGCTCGATCCGGTGATTACCCGCCCAACCTGGACAGCCGTCGTCTTCCACCACGAAGGCATGGGGCAGGCCATGAAAGGGCTATTTGAGGATTACTGGCGGCGCGGCCGTCAAATGTAGACTTACGGGCAGTGCTGCATTTACTCCCGTGCCGCGTAATGGCATCATGCCACCCGGAAAGGATCGTCATGAAACCACACATCCGCCGCTCGAGCCTGTTGGTTGTCCTGTTGGGATGGTCTGTCTTTCCAGCCACGCCGCCGGCCATGGGGCAGGGCAAAGATCCGTTCCTCGGAACCTGGCTATTGGATTCAGACAAATCCACGTTCGTACCTGGCCCGGTGCCGGAGGACCGGACCATGATCTTCGAACTCAAGGATGGCGCTTTGCGGCATCTGACGAAGACCCCGAACCTGTTTTTAGGCAACACCAACGACATTGATTACACTGCCAGATTCGATGGAAAGGATTATTCGATTACCGGAACCGGCCTGGATACCGTCTCGCTGAAACGCGTTGACTCGCACAAGATCGAGCGCACGGGCAAGGTTCAAGGAAAGGTGACCGAGCACTGCACCATGGAGGTGTCGCGGGACGGAAAAGTGCTGACCCTCACCGTGAAGGGCTCTTACAACGGCACCGACTACAGCAGCGTGCAAGTCCTGACACGTCAGTAAAGCCGTCGCGAAGGTGCCGTACGACACGAAGTTCTGTTCCGGCCCGCTAAGGGGCCTGGGAGACGCGGCCACTAGCGGCTGCAGACGCGGCCCGAAGTCCTTGAGAATCTGTACCGCGAGGGCGCTAGTGAACTGATAGTGGGCTGCGCTACGGTCGGCGACGAAGGCCAGCACCGTCCCATAGAACCGGTCGCCGATGAAAAAGACAAAGGCGGCCGTCCGGTTCACAACGCGCGAACCGAGCGGTTTGCCAGAGATTTCGAATTCGTGAAACCGATTGTCGCCGGTTCCGGTCTTTCCGCCGATTGGGAGAACTCGGCCGCCGGGCAGCCGAATCCCCCCCGAAGCCGTCGACCGGTTCTGTTCTCCACCACTCCGATCATCTCCTGCCGCACCAATTTGGCGATCAGCGGCGACAGCACTCGTTGGCCAGCAGCGGGCTGGCGGGTCAAGAGGGTCTCAAAAGGCGGGCCTGCGCAAAATGCAGCTGCTCGATGCGGACCACCGGGTTGCGCACGCCCTGGTTCACCAGGATGCCCGCCGGGCTGGCGAGCGCCTGCGGCGTGTCGCCAGAGACGCTGATCGCGGTGGCGTAGGACGGCACCAAAGAATCAAACGGATATCCCAGTGCCCTCCACGCCTGGTGAATCTGGTGAAAGGCGTCGATTTCGAGCAGCGTTAGAATGCGCTCATTCTGCCCTCTTAGACCGAGTCTCGAAAGAGCCACCGATAAGCCTGCTGGCGCTCCCCGGCACTGGCCGCCAACACCTGATCCAATGAGGCGGCCGGATAAAGTTCACGAAAATTCAGCAGCCATAACTCGAGCGGGTGACAACTCTTTCTTTAGGGAAGTCGCCCGAAAAGTCAGAACTCCGATCCCAGTAGATGGAGCGCCGAACCGATACAGAGGACGAGGGCGCCGGATCGCAGCCGAACCTGACCACTTAACACCCGCTATCGACATAAAAAACACGTGGCCAGCCTCGCGTTCCCTCTCTGGCATTGGTATCGGAAGCACGCATACGAGCTACGATCCAAAGCCCCGCGCCGACGAGCGAAACCCTATTCCAAACTGCGACCGGATCGCGATCGACGCAATGGTTTCATCCGTCGGTTGCGTCTGGAAGCTCAGGGTCGGACGGAACCTTCCCCGGGCGGCTCTTTTTCATCCAGCCCGCTTCGGCATGATGACTCGTCTTGCGGGTGCCTTGACGCCCCAGCTGTCGCCTATCAGCCAGAACGACCGGCGAGTCCGTGGTGCCACCCTATCCCCAAAATCCGGGATGCCGGAATACTGTCTACACAGTACAAACCTTCTGGCGCTACGCGCGTCCATAGAGTTGGGGCCACACCGGCAGATGCGCTGGGATTGTGGGTGCCCCGGTCATTTAGTGGAGGATCCATGAACAATCGAAGTGTGTGGATGCGCTCGAAAGTGCTGGCGCTGGTTGCCGGACTGGCCTTGGGATTGGGCGGCCTGCTGGTCGCCGCTGGCCACGCCTTCAGCCCGAGTCCCGCGGCGTCGTTCAAGTTGGCCGATGCCAATGAAGGCCCGAGCCGAATCGGCTTCGCCCCGGTGGTGAAGAAGGTTCTGCCTACCGTGGTCAATATCTCTTCTTCCAAAGTCGTGAAAACGCCGGCTGGCTTTTCCCAGATGCCGAGCGACCCCTGGTTCCGGCAGTTTTTCGGAGACGATTTCGGCGGGCAGTTCAACGTGCCGCGCGAGCAGCGGGAGCAAGGCCTGGGCTCCGGCGTCATTGTGAGCCCGGAAGGCTACATTCTGACCAATAATCACGTCATCGATGGAGCCAGTGATATCCGAGTCACCCTCTCCGACAAGCGCGAGTTCAAAGCGCGGTTGATCGGCACCGACGCAAAGACTGATATCGCGGTATTGAAAATCGACGCTTCGGACCTGCCATCGATCGTCATCGGCGATTCTTCGAAGGTCCAGATCGGCGATTATGCGCTGGCCGTTGGCGACCCCTTCGGCGTTGGCCAGACCGTGACGATGGGCATCGTGAGCGCCACTCACCGCCGGACGAACCTGGGAATCGAAGATTACGAAGACTTCATTCAGACCGACGCGCCCATTAACCCCGGTAACTCGGGTGGGGCGCTGGTCAACGACCGCGGTGAATTGGTAGGGATCAATACCGCCATTATCGCCCACGGATCGGAGGGTAATCAGGGCATCGGCTTCGCGGTTCCGGTGAACCTGGCGCGCACCGTGATGGACGAAATTCTGAAGAACGGAAAGGTCACGCGCGCGTACCTCGGGATCATCCCGCAAGATGTCACTCCAGCCATCGCCAAGGCGTTTGGCGTGAAGGAACCGCGCGGCGCTCTGGTGAGCGACGTCAGCCCCAACAGCCCGGCGCAGAAGAGCGGTCTTGAGCGCGGCGATATCATCGTCGAACTCGACGGCAAACCTGTGGCGGATAGCAAC
Source organism: Acidobacteriota bacterium (assembly GCA_028876805.1). Lineage (GTDB taxonomy): Bacteria > Acidobacteriota > Terriglobia > Bryobacterales > Bryobacteraceae > PSRJ01. The sequence goes on from JAGWQP010000253.1 coordinate 7,073, forward strand.
CAGTTGCGCATGACCGTCTCCATGATGCATCCCGATACCAACGTGCGCCTGAAGGTGCTGCGGAACGGCACCGAACGCGATATGAGCGTGAACTTGGGCGAACTGCCGGTAAAGGAGGCGAGCCTCGAGAATGATCGCAACGGCTCCAAGAGTTCTCTTTCCGGAGTGTCGGTCGAAGACATGGATACGCAAACCGCGCAGCAACTCGGATTGCCTCCGAACACCAGCGGAGTTGTGGTTACGGGTATCAATCCGTCCAGCCGGGCCGCCGGTTCGGGGCTTCAACGCGGCGACGTGATCCAGGAGGTCAACCGGCATTCCATAAAAACCAGTTCGGATTTTGAGCGCGCCATGCGCAACTCAAAAGACGAGACGCTCCTGCTGGTGAACCGGCGGGGAAGCACGCTGTATGTGACCGTTTAAGAGGATGCCGCGGGCAGGCCGGCCTCAGCATTTGCTTCGCGCCTGGGCTGGCCTGCTGGACCCCCCTTTCGTTGTTTTTGGGCCCCCCATTTCTTTCTTTTTCTTTCTGGCTCCGGTTCCGACAGGACCAGTCGGAAGTTTCAGTCCCCCGAAGCC
>JAGWQP010000254.1 GCA_028876805.1 Acidobacteriota bacterium
GTGTACGGCCAGGTGTCGAGCACGCGCACCGAGCCGGTGATGGTCACCGGCTCGCCGACGTGGATCACGTTCGGTGAGATGTTCACGTCGTAAAAGGCAGTGGTAAGGTCCTTCAGAAATGGCTCGTCTCCCGCCTCCCCGTGCGCCAACGCCTTGGCTGGTGTGATCAACGCGAACAGCGCCAGCGCGACGATCCAGGTGGGTAGTCGCTTAAGCATCTCTCCCCCTCCCCACCGCTCTTAGCGTAGTCGCGCGTTCTTCACCGCCTCCCGACGCGATACGCCGGTTGCGACGCTGGGGCGGCCTTTTGGCCCGATTCGCTTGCGCATTGCCGCCGGGCTTGCGCGAAGGCCACAGCATGACCGCCCAGTAGCAAACGAAGGCAATCGCAACAGAAAGGCCGAGCGGGCGTCCTAATTCATCGGGGCCTGCCATGCCGCCGTGGGCGAATCCCAGGGAAGCCGACGCGAGGATCCACGCGCCCCCGGCGCACGCCCCTGCGATCAGATTGCGTGTTCGGCTTCGCATGGCGGTCACAGCGTCTTGATGTAGCGGCGGATCGGCCACACCGCCAGGTATCGTCCGATAAACTGGCCTATCCAGTAGCCGACCACGGCGAGAGTGCCACCGAACACCAGCGACACGTACTGGGTTTCACCGAGAAAACTGCGCAGCGCGCCGCGCTCGATATGGCGCAGGTACTCGGGCGTTTGCGAGCGGATGTAAACAATTCCCTGCACGTCCGCGACGGTGAGCACGTGATTCATGAAATGGGCCGGCTGCAGGAACGGCGTGAGCGGCACGTAGTTGAACGCCCACACCAGCAGTGCCCAAATGGGCCCTCCGAACAGCGACGTCAGAATGAAGCTCCGCGTCTTCAGCAGGAGCCAATCGAGAATGATAGCTGCGCACACGGTGGAGATCGGCCACACGAAATTCAGCGGGTAAGACTCGGCCACGTGCCACTGAAAGAATCTGCCCACCCAGGCGAACAGGAAAAAACACACCGCCGTATAGGTGGCCCCGGTCGGGAATCGCCACGCGACCCACTGAATGTATTGCAGGGCTGACGGAATGATGATGGTCGCAAACGCGGTGATCACCGGCCACCATTGCGGGTCCTTCCAGTCGGTCCAGAAGTCCCAGTCGCCGGCGAACAGCTGCTTGGTGATGTCGGCGGCGCCGCCGACCACGAAGATCGCGGTGACCCAGAACACCAGGTCCCACTTGCGATCGATCCACTTGTACCGCTTGTTGAGCAGCGCACGGAGCTCAAGTCGGCGCTGACGCTCTCCAGCTGTGGTAGTGCCTGCCGCCATGTCGTGCCCTCAGTCCGCCACGGCTTGCGCGCGCGTGGGCGTCTGCCCGGCGGCATCCTCTTCCGCCTTTTCGATTTCGAACAGGCGCAAGATGGTCTCACCCCACACCGCGAACATCCCGGCGGCCAGCCATCCATACATGACGAATGGCCAATGGAACGGCACCGCGAAGAACTCCTCGGAGATCCACAGGCTGTGGCCCCACTCGTTGAACGCGACTTCCATGCATTCGAGGACCGCGGCGGCGATCAGGAGAAAGAATGACCACGGGAAGCCGAGGTTGGGCGA
>JAGWQP010000255.1 GCA_028876805.1 Acidobacteriota bacterium
TACGGCACGAATCGGCTTCCACGACCGACATCGGTTCCGGAGGCTCACTTCGACACCCCTAACTTAAACGGGCCTCGTTACCGTTGCTGGGCGATGATAGCGGGTCCGGCGTTCGCAAAATTCCGCGCCCGGACCGCTTCGTCAGAACCCCTCCCAAACGTATGCCGGGAAATGGCGGATGGTCTCGAAGCCCACCCGTTCGTAGAGCGTCACCGCTTCGAGGTTGGCAGCGGTCACGGTCAGACTGGCGGAGCGGCACCCCGCATCGCGCAAGGCGACGAGCGATTGCCGCAGCAGTTCATGACCGACGCCCTTGCCGCGCACTTGGGGAATGACGCAGATCTGCGTGATGTGGCCGCAGTCGGCAGCCACGATGCTGGTAAGCGAGACCCCGCACATCCGGCCGGAGGCGATGTCGAACGCAGCATAGGTAGCCGGGCGATAGAAGGCGCCGCAGCCGGGATACTGCACGATGTTGTAGAGGAACCGCCGCGCGCCCGCCGTCGTCCGGTATTGATCGTTGATTTGGCCGTCGATGTGGCCGGCGTAAGCGGCGGCGATCAAGTGGGCGGCAGGCTCCTGGAAAGAATCGGACCATTTCCCCAGTCGGATCGGCTGGCGCACCCGCCCTTCCTGCAAGGCGGCCTGCCGTAGATCCAGGCGCATGAAGTTGCGCTCAAAGCGGCGGAGCCATTCCGACTGCGGCGTGTCGCGCACCAAAGCCGGCTCGATCATCATGAGCTGGCTTTCGACGCGCACGATCTGAGGGTTGGCCATCATGGGTTCGAGCACCGAGGCGAGCAGCGCGTTCTCGCGCTCCACCGTGCGGACGTCACGGCGTACAAACAGATCGCCGATCAGGCCTTTGCTCTCTTCCAAGACATAATACGCGTAGCCCTTGATGGCGCCGTCTTCGACGAGCGCGCTGCCGTTCAGGGCCCGCAGATCCATGAACCGGCGCACCAACTCAGCGGATTTTTCAAAATCCCATTCCAGCTCCGCGCGCCAAGTGGCGATCTCTTCGGAGAGCAGAGGCTCCAGATCGCGGGACGAGAGCCGCTGCAGATCGACGACCTCTTGGTTCGGCGCAGGAGCCGGATGAAGCCGGGCGGCCATGCGGTGTCCGCTATTGTACCGCGTACATCGCTGCGTAGTTCAATTGCTGCTTGACGAAGTCGCGGGGATAGGACACCGTCACGATCGGGGGCTCGTTCACGGGAGTCGGCTGAGCCCCCATGGCGAGCTCAGAGTTAATCCCGCACCAGTACGTCGGGATGTCCAGCTTGTTGTACCGGGCCAACACCTGGTCGCGCAACGCCGGGCGAAAGTGCACGCCGTAGTTGTCGAACAGCGCTTTGAGCGCACCGTAGTCGCCTTCCGCCTTGATGCGCATCAACTCCGCGAGCAACCTCCCGACTCCCTGGCGCATCTTGTCGAAATCCTTGAGCAGCAGATACGTCTTGCCGTTGCGCTCGATCTTCTGAATGGCACCCGTCTTATCCATGATGTAGTTCACGATCATCTGGCGGTCCCGTGCGTGGTCTTCCTCGATCGTGTCACCCGTCGGAATGCGTGCCAGCTGGGTCAGCCCCACGCGCACGGCGCTATAGTACATCGCCTTGGCCACGTCGGGACTCGAGACGAGCCCTAGCTGGCGCAGCTTGGGGTCGGTAATGCTCCAAAGCGCCATCAGGTCGGCGCGGCCTTCTTCCATGGCGGAGTAGTATTCCTTCAGCAGCGATTCGGTGCCCGCCTGGAACTTCGGGTTTAGCTTGCCCGAGCCGTGGCCGATGATCTCATGCAGCGCGGTCATCAAATCGGCGGCTTCGTCGCCGTATTTTTTGCCGATGGCAACCTCCTCGGGCGAGGCTGCGAACTCTTCGAGAACCGCTGATCCCGAGGCCTGACGGATGGCCCGCGAGCTGCCTGTAAACAGGAAGCTCTTGGTGCCATACTTCTCCCGGATTTCGTTTTCGTTCGGCAGGTTGTCGCCGATGGTGTTGGCGTGGAAATCGCCCGTCTCGATCACCGTTTCGACGGCCTTGGCCAAGGGCGGCTTGAGGCCCTGCTTCTTGTATTGCGCGAGCCACGGCGCACGGTTTTCGAAGTATTGCGCGTTGGCCGCCAGCTTCACCATCAACTGGTTCAACTTTTCGTCGATGATCGAGACGAAGCTCTGCGAGGTGCCTTTGGCAGCGCGCGCATCGCGGTACACCTCAATGAAGCCATTGGCGAAATCTACCGGCGGGTTGTTCCCGACCCAAAGGGCACCGAAGTCGAGCCAGTCGGCGGGGTCGCCGGTCTGGTAATAGCGGATGAGCGTGGCGATTACCGCCCCCTGGGCTGGCTCCGCATCGAGGCGTGCCTTTTCCAGATACTCGTTGGCCTTCTTCAAGAACAGCCCGTAGCGGCCCGGACGAATCTTGCCGTCGGGAGTTCCGGCGCGGTAGACCTCCTCGACCAGCTTGCCCGAGTGGTCCTTCACCAGACGCGAATTGAGGGGATGGGCCTCGTGAAAACCGGCGAGATCGGCCAGCGTCACCCCGAGGTAGAAATTATTGGCGCTCGCCTCGAGAATGTCGAGCCGGCCCTGCGGGCTCTTGGCTGTGATGCTCGGTTCAAATTTAGGATCGAATAGGGATGGCCGCAAGGCGTCCAGTTCGCGATTCAGTTCGGCTTCGCTCCCCAGCGCCGCCATGCCGTAGGCAGGGTGGGCGTAGACACCTTTGTGAAAGGATTGGGTGGCCGCCCTCTTCAGCTCGTCGAACGAGAAATCAGGGAGAAACTTGTGCGCCGTCTGGTCCTCGTGGTTGCCGCGATTGGCCCAGAAGAGCTTGGTGAAGGCTACGATCTTGGGATGCGAGGACGCAGTCGACCGGACGATGCCTTCCAGCAGCCGCTTCTGCCTTAACCCCCACGGCGAATTTTGGTCGTAGATAATCGGGTCGATCGCGATCGACGCCTGGGAAAGCCAGTAGGCCAGCCTCTGCTCGCGCGGCGAGAGCTTCTGGAAGCTCTGGGCCTCGAGTTGAATGAAGCCGGTCGACCCCACGCGGTCAACCAGGATGCGGTTCTGGGCGGACATCGCAGTACATGCCAGAACGGCCAGAAACAAATCGCGCACTGACACACCTCTCATTCCATGGTAAGACCTAGGCCGCCACCATCGGTGGCGCCCACTCCCTACCAGTTCGAGCGATCCGCACGTTAGGCCCGCGCGGCGCCCAGACGGACGGGTCGGTGGGGCCGAACAGCGCCAGAACCGGCGTGGCGACCGCCGCCGCCAGGTGCGTAATCCCGGAATCGTTGCCGATGTACAGCCGCGCGTGCGCCAGCCAGCAGGCGAGCTCATAGAGGTCGTCCAGGCGCACGGCGTCGTCAAGAGGAGGATCTTCCGGACCGGCGCACCAGCGCACCGCCATCTGGCGTTCCAGCCCGCGCGCCAACGCGCGGAATTTCTCGATGGGCCAGTTCTTCCGCGGGCTGCCCGAAAACGGATGGATCACCGCGAAGTTTTCGCGCTCGCCAGCGCACACAATGCGCGGGATCCCGTCGGAGTCGCAGTCCGCCAGCGTCCGGACTTGCTCCAGGTAAAAGTCGACGGCGTGACAGCGGGCACCTTGCGGAGGCACTGCCGGGAAAAAGGTGAACGGCAGGTGAAGTTCTCTCACCAGGTCGCGAAACTCAGGCCGGTTCGCGCCATACCACGATACGATGGAATCGAACTGTCGCAACGTCTCTACAAGGGCCGCCGGCGGCTCCGTCACACCCAGTAGATCCAGCCCGGTCGACGAAATCGCGCGGACGCGATCCGCAAACCGGACCAGCGGCACGTTCATCGGCGCGCTCCAGACCTCGCAGACCTCGGCTCGCAGGCACCCAATGGCCGGCAGAGACACGATAAAATCCCCGATTCCGCCCGGCCGGATGATGAGCCTCCGCATAATCGCTTCCAGTATCCCAAAGCAGCTACTTCCGGTCTTGTTTTTTCCACAACAGATCCACGCCCGCCTCATCACAAGCAGTTGATATCGAACCAAAAAAAGGTTGATGAAAACAGAGCTTGCGTTCCCCAAATTTCTTGACCGGAATCTGCTTGGAGCGCATAGTAGGGAAGGTTCCAAGAGGTTTGAGTAACAGCCAGCCTCCGAAGATGTAGCGAACCAGGAGCGGTGATCCGTTTCCAAAAGCTAGCAATAGAAAAAAGGGAGCGGGGAGCGAGTGGAGATCGGGCGGCTTCGGAAGGTGGACTGATCCGTCGACGAACCGGTAGAACGTTTTGATCCCGCGGGGAAGGAAAAGTCCGTGCGGGGGAGCGGAGACCGGAGAAACAGCGGGTCGAGCGCGGTCGGGATCCGACAACGGGCCCAAGCGGGGAAGCAGCCGGGACGGGGCAAACCGGTACCGGCGGTGGAGCGGAAGGCCGAACGGGTTAGGGAACGGCGGCGTAGGGAGCGAAGAAGCAGGCCGGGAACGTTGACCCTGGAATGGAATCCGCGAAAGCGGCAGCCGTTGCGGGCGAGCGAAAGGCCGTTTCGAGCAACCGGTCCCGGGCAAGAGAGAGACTAAAGAAGGCTGCGGCGTGCCCGGAAGCCCTGATCCGGTCGGCGGAGAAACCGCTGGCGGGGGAGCCGAGGGGCGAGACGCCCGGCGCTCTTTGCTCGCGCAGCTCAGTGCCGTGCATGCCGGCGGTGAGTCAGGCTGGAATCAGGTCACTTGGAACCATTTTCTTTTGCGGTACCACAATCACCGCACCGCCGGGGTCTGCCTGTGTCCCGCCACATACCGCTTCACGAAATCCCCGAACGCCGAGTCTAGGGCCAGCCGCGCTTGGTCGTTTTGCCCGACTTTTCTTTCTCCAACCTGGACCACCGGCAGCAGGTTACGGGTTGTTGAGGTAATAAAAACCTCATCGGCGGATTCGAGTTCGGCCGGTAAGATCGTTCGCTCCGCGATCCGGATCCCGGGCGCACGGATTTCGCCCAACAACACTTCGCGCGTGATCCCGGGCAGGCAGCCGGCGCTCAGCGGAGGGGTCCCCACCTCGCTTCCCCGCGCGACAAAAATGTTGGCCGATGTGCATTCGGCAACTTCTCCCCGCTCGTTCAACAGAATCGCTTCGTCGAAACCCTGGGCCTGGACCGACTCGAGCCATGTCAGGTTCATCGCCCACGAAAGCACCTTGGCGCCGGCAAAAGCATTAGCGGCATGCCGCGCCTGGGGCACATAGGCCAGCTTGACTGCCGATCCCCACCGCTTGGAGTCGGCGGTCAGCGCGATGAGATCGCTCGGCCGGCCGGACGACGGGCCCTCCCAAAGGCCTCCCTGATTGCGGACAACCACCAGCCGCAGCGTGGCCTCCAAGGCACCATTGGCGTCGATCAATTCCGAAAGTTTGCGCCGCACGGCCTCTCGATCCACAGGAAGCTCCACGTGGAGGGCGGCCGCGTCCCGCGTCATGCGGGCCCAATGCCGCTCGAAGGCGAACGGCACGCCGTCCACGATCCGCAGCGTGCTGAAAACGCCCCACCCGGACAGCAGCCCTACCTGCCCGGCGCAAAGCAGCGGGTCGGCCGCATCCCGGATCCGATCATTGTGAAGAACGAAGCGATGGAGCACGCTGCCATTTTACCGCGCGGCTCAAGTCGAACGAGCGTCGCGGCATAGGATGGTAGGATGGCGTTCGATGCGATCATCGTTGGCGCTGGCATCATCGGAGCTTCCATCGCTTGGCGGCTGTCTCAATCCGGCCTCCGTGTTCTCCTGCTCGATGCGGCGCGGATGGGCGGCGAAGCCAGTTCGGCCGGCGCCGGGATGCTGGCGCCCGGCGGTGAAATTGAACAACCCTCGCCGTGGATCGACTTGGCAATCGAAAGCCTGCGGTGGTACCCCGCCTTCATCGCTGAACTCGAAGAACAGACCGGCTGCCAAATCGATTTCGAATGCCTGGGAGCGGTCGAGTTAGCCCCCTCCCCCAGGGAATGGCAGGCCCTCGAAGGCCGCGCCCGCCGCCAGTCCGCGCTCGGCATTCCCTCCTGCGCTCTCGCTCGACACGACCTTCGGCAATACGTTCCTCTGGCCCGTCAGGATGTCGTTGGCGCCTGGTTCTATCGACCCGCGCGACCTGATGGCCGCGTTACGCTCCGCCTGCCTGGCGAAGAGAGTGGAAATCCGGGAAGGAGTCCGCGTGACAGCCCATTCGCCCGCGCGCAGATACCTTGATCGTGGAGGCCTCGAGTACTAGGTTCGAAACGCCGCACGCAATATTGGCCGCCGGGGCCTGGTCGAGTGAAATTGAAGTGGGGGGCCAGAGCCGGCCCCGCGCTTTCCCGGTTCGCGGCCACCTCGTCGGATACGCACTCGAGCCACACTCGTTGGGGCCGATTCTCCGCCGCGGGCACACCTATCTGCTGCAGCGGAGCGGCGGATTCACGATTGCGGGAACCTCCTCCGAGGAGGTGGGCTTTGATCGGACGCTCAATCCAGTCCTGGTCTCGGACATTCACTCGCGGGCGGCTGCGCTTCTGCCGCGGTTGGCCGCCGGCCGGTCGAGGCGTGGCTGGGATTTCGACCGGCGGCCAGCAACGTCGGAGCCGGTCGTCGGCCGGGCTGGCGGAATGGCTACCTGGCTGGCCTATGGTCACTACCGCAACGGAATTCTGATGGCTCCGGCGACCGCGCTGCGAGTCGCCAAGAGCCTGATTGAGGCTTCGTAAACAGCTTGGTTCCCGCCCCGGGCAGGCTCTGGTCCACGCCGCAGCCTCTTGGGCGTCGCCGCGGGTCCACGAGACCATCCAACGCCCCTCCTGCTCGATCGAGGGATGCCGGCCGGAGGCCCTTCGAACCGGATCGATCACCTCCGGCGGAAAAATAGAGTTACCTGTTCCAGCGAGGGGCGGAAGTCATCGAGCGAGCAGACGGTTTCTTAGACCAGACTCCGCGTATACCGGACCCTGAGAGGGATTCGGGTAAATCCTCAGTGATGTGGTCAGTCCCCTTTTCGAAAAACAGAACGGGGTTCATCACGCGAGCCCCACAGCGAGTCGGCTGAGAGATCCTAGACTGCAGATCTGGCCGGGTCTCGGGCGTCGCCGCGTTGGCGTCGAGGTTCCTCATCTTGCCGAGGGCGTTTTTCAGGTAGTCCACAAAGTCGGTCGCGAGAAATTGGTTTGCCGGGGCGACGTGGGTGCGGGATTGTTCGAGAACTGGACCACCTACCAATAGCCTTCATTCTCCCTCGAGGCGGTGTCGTGGGCGACCGCCGGCATTTTTTCTCAGGGTGCGATTGCGGGCAGGGCTCGGGTTGGTAGCGCCGCCCTCGGGTACACTAGAGTTTTAGCACACGGAGGCAGCAGCGACTCATGGCATCCTCAGAATCATCGCGTCCACCCGAGAATGCGGCATCAACCGGCCCGGCGCGCACTCAAGATGAAGTCGCCCTGGAGCTGATGAAGTTCATCGCCGTTACCACGGGATATGGCCGCCCCTCCCAGCCTTCCGCAGGGTTTTCCGGCAAGCCCACGACCCGTTCGGCTGAAGAATACACCGAGGCCTTACTCGGACTCTTCACGCGCTGCCGGCAGGTGGTAAAGAAGGAAGCGTGACAACAGGAGGTGGCAAGGCTGCTGCTCTCTCCCAGCAGCCTTGCGGCATGGGATCGGTATCTATTTTTTTCGCTTGGCGGCTTTCTTGGCGGCCTTCTTAGCGGCTTTTTTTACGGCTTTCTTTGCGGCTTTTTTGGCCGCTTTCTTAGCCGGCGCTCGTTTGGCCCCCTTCTTGGCCGCAACCTTCTTGGCGGCCTTCTTCCCAGCCTTCTTGGCTGGGGCCTTTTTCGCTTTGGCTGCCTTAGCCTTCTTGGGCGGCTTCTTGGGGGGGGCTTCGGGCTGCATCGGGGCCGTCGGCTGAGGCTCGGGAGCCGCTATGGGCGGGGCTCCGAGTGGCGGAATCATCGCCGCTACCTCCTCCTCGTCTTCCTCTTCCTCTTCTTCGTATTCGTCGAGTTTGGAGTCCAGATCCGAGTTTTCTTCGTCGTCGTAGTCGTGGAAGTCTTCCATCTCGTCTTCGCTCGGCGGTGCGAGTGTCAGCCTATCGAACATTCAGTGAGCCTCCTGTTGGTTCAAGGCGCGATCACCCATAGCATACTCCTTTTTGACAGCCAGGCAATAGCGAAATGACGGGAGTGGCGAAAATTCGGAGCCGTCTATTGCGGAACCGTGCGAACCAGGTTGTCGGCGACTGGGCGGGAATCGGAGGCGAGCAAGGAGGCCGTTCGGGCCGAAGCATTCAGGGCAGCCACTCGGCGGGCGGGGCTCCGCCGGTGACTAGCGGCGGCACGAGCCGACACGGTACGCCGTAGGGTCGATTCCCCCCGCAGAGCCGTCGGAATCATGAGCCAATCGCCGGCGGCTGCCTCCGACGTGCGCAGCCCATTGGCCGAGACGATGCTACTGGAGGTGACGCCAAAGCGCTTGCCAAGAGCCGCCAAAGTCTCTCCCGCTGCCACGCGGTGCATGCGCCAGGAAATCCGATGTTCGGCCGGGATCGGCTGTAGCGAGGCCATCAATTGGCCGCCCTTGCCCCTGGGCACCCGCAACGAATATCCCGTCGGTACCACGCTCTTGAGCAGGGCGGGATTCAGCGCGAACAAGTCTGGCACCGCGGTCTCGGTCAGGTCGCAAAGCAGTGCCATACTGGTGGGAGCCGCAATTTCAACCGTGTCGTATTCGAGCGGTGGATCGAGTGCGAGCCTGTCCAGGCCGTATTCGGCAGGGTTTTTTTCCATGATGGTCATGGCCAGAATGATCGGCACATAGTTGGCAGTCTCGGCGGGCAACGCCCCGCGATTCCGCAATTCCCAGAAATCCGCGTAGCCGGTCTGGCGGACCGCCTTCTCGACGGTACCGGGACCACAGTTATAAGCCGCAATCGCCAGGTACCAGTCGCCAAACTCGTTATAGAGGTCGTGCAGGTGGTGGGCGGCCGCACGCGTGGCCTTCTCCGGATCCATACGGTCGTCGGTGTAAGCGGACTCGATCAGGCCGTATTCCCGGCCGCGCCAAGGCAAGAATTGCCACAGGCCCTTGGCTGCTTTCCGGGACACCGCGCGAGGCATGAAACCCGATTCGGCTTGGGCCAGATGAATCAGCTCCTGCGGCACACCCTCCTCGGCGAGGATCCGCTGGATCATGGGTCGGTATCGTCCGGAACGCTCGGTGCCAGCAATCAGCGTCCGATGCCCGCGATTCAAGAAATAATGGACATACCCCAAGACCGGGTCGCTTACCGTGAGCGGCAGCTGGGAGACCGTCGCCGCTACCTGCTCCCGCACCTTGTGCTCGAGCCGGGGATCGACAGGGAAGGTCATCGGCAGAATATCTTCCAACGGAGCTTTTTCGAACTCGGCATTTTCGATATCGATCGAGGAGCCCATCCCGGCCAGGTCATAGCGGTGAATGGCATCGACCAACTCATTCAGCCGTTTATCGTAATCCTGCGGATCCTTGGGGTTCTCCTCGGAGGCATCGAGCATCAGGTCAATCGCGGTGTCGAACTCGCGGCGGGCATTCGGGATGTCTCCGGTCCGATAGGCGGCTTGGCCGCGTTCGAAGGCCTGTTCGGCACGCTCGACCAGCCCATCGCAGCGAACCGGCTTTAAGGAAACGCCCGCGCTGAGTGAGGGGAGTTCCTCGAGGAAAAGGTCCGGACGAACGAACGGCGGTTCGGCCACTTGGAGCGCCGCCAGCACGGAGGCGCCAGGCAGGGTCGGCAGCAACAAAGAGGTATGCAATTGGGAGGGAGAGCCACACCCGGCACTAACCAGCGCCAGCAACGGAACCGCGGAGCCCCACAGGCACCTGGTTCGACCGCTCAGTCTACTGAAATCCGTATTAGATCCACGGGGCCTTCCCATTTTGCGGACCACTCTGCCCAGACTACTACACGGGTTTCCGGCCGCGCAACACCCAAGGGGGGAATTCACCCCAAGTACCGGACCCACTAGAGCGGTACCTGTTTTCGCCTATTCTTCCTCTTCCTCCTCGCCAGTCTTGGCGGCCTTGGCTGCGGCAATGATCTTATCTGCTTGCAGTTGCGGCACAAAGTCGTAATGGTCGAACTCCATGGTGAAGGAGGCCCGGCCCTGGGTCATGGCGGTCAGGTCATTTTGATAGTTCAACATCTCAGCCATGGGCACCTGGGAGCGGATAAACTGTGTGTTCCCTTTGGTTTCCATGCCCGAGATGCGGCCTCTGCGGCCGTTCAGGTCGCCCATCAGATCGCCGGCGTACTCGACCGGGGCTTGGATTTCCACGTTCATAATCGGTTCGAGCAGCGCGGGTTTGGCCTGCTGCATGGCGGCTTTGAAGGCCTTGCGGGCGGCCAATTTGAACGCCAGTTCGGAGGAGTCCACGTCGTGGTAGGAACCATCGTAGACGGTCACCTTAAAGTCCACCATGGGATAGCCCGCCAAAAAGCCCCCTTCGGCCGCCTCAACGATTCCCTTCTCCACGGCCGGAATATAATTCTTGGGGATCGCGCCCCCAAAGATCTCGTTGGCAAACTCAAACTTAGCGCCCCGGGGCAGCGGTTCCATCTTGATCCAGCAATCGCCAAACTGACCGTGGCCGCCAGTCTGTTTCTTATGGCGCCCCTGGACGTCGGCTGTCCCACGAATCGTCTCCCGGTAAGGAATTTTCGGCGCCTTGAGGGTCACATCCACGCCATAGCGCTTTTTCAGGCGGCTGACCACGATTTCCACATGCTGCTGGCCAGAGCCGGCTAGTAGGAACTCGCGCGTTTGGGGATCGCGATAGAAGCGCAGAGACTGGTCTTCCTCCAGAATGCGGTGGACGGCATTACCCATTCGATCTTCGTCATTGCGGGACTTGGCCTCGATGGCGAACGCGATCGAGGGTTCTGGAAGCTTCACCGGGGGAAACACGATGTTCAAGCCCTTGTCGGCCAGCGTATCGCCGGTCAACGCCTCTTTGAGCTTCGCCACGGCCCCCAAGTCGCCCGCGTGCAGCTCCGTAACCGGTTGCAACGTCTTGCCTTGCGGGCTGGCTATGTGCGCCAGCCGCTCGGCGGAGCTGCGTGTCACGTTGAGCACGTTGGCGTCGTTTTTGACCACTCCGGTCATCACCTTAAAATAAGTGATCCGTCCGGCGAACGGATCGGCCGTGGTTTTGAAAACGTAGAGAGAAGCCGGGCCTTTTTCTTCGATTTTTCGGGCTCCCGGCTTGCCATCCACGCTGGCCGGGATGCCTTCCCGCTCCGAAGGTGCTGGCAGGTTCTCGGCGATGAAATTCAGGATCAGATCGCTGCCTACATTGTGGAGGCCCGACGCACAGAACACCGGAAACATGCGCAGATCTCGCACCGCCTGCCTGACGCCTTCGACAATCTGTTCGGGTGGCAGAGTGCCTTTCTCAAAAAACTCTTCCATCAGGCGATCGTTGCCCTCGGCGACCATTTCGACCAGCGCGTCGTGGGCCTTGTGCGCCGCCTCCGCCAGATTCGCCGGGATCTCGCCTTCCTTGCCCTTGCCATCGCCGTCCTGGGCATAGGTGTAAGCCTTCATGCGCACCAGGTCGACGACGCCCTGGAAATCGCGCTCGGAGCCGATGGGGATCTGCAGGGGCACGGCGGTGCGGCCGAAGGTTTCATGGACACTCTCGAGCGCACGCTCGAAATCGGAGCGCTCGCGGTCGAGTTTGTTGATGATGACAGCGCGGGGCAGCTGATAATCGTTGGCGAATCCCCAAACCTTTTCCGTCTGGACTTCCACGCCGGCCACGCCGTCGACCACGACCAGTACCGCATCGGCTGCCACCAAAGCGGCGCGCGTGTCGTTGATAAAGATGTTGTAGCCGGGTGTATCGAGGATATTGACCTTGGCTTTCTTCCATTCGGCGATGGCAATGGTGGTGGAAATGCTGATCTTGCGCTGCACTTCCTCCTCGTCAAAATCGGTGACGGTGTTGCCTTCATCGACCCTCAGCAGGCGATTGGTGGCTCCGGCGGTGAATAGCAACCCGGCGGTGAGCGAGGTCTTGCCGGAATCGCCGTGGCCCACCACACCGACGTTCCGAATGTCCTTGCTTTCGTAGACTTTCACGCGAGTGCTCCCTTAAATTAAAACGGAATGGTAACACAGGCAGGAAGGTGGGGCGCGGGCTGTTCGGCCGAGCCCGACAACCAGCAGAGGCAGAACCTACTTATGAATCAGAAGACGACTTTGGCCGCGATCTGCAAGATGCGCTGGCTGTTGGCATGGATGGCGTAGCGCGCCGAAGCCCAGACCACCACCGCCAAGTTGCGAGGGAAGGTTCTTCACGGTTCCCGCAGAATCGAAAAGGATCGTGCTGGTGACGCCGCCCCACTCGGTATGGTTGAACGCATTGAACGCTTCCAGGCGAAGCTGGATTCGCGCCTTTTCCCTGATGGAGACGTTCTTATAGAGGCTCATATCCCACTGATTGATACCCGGGCTGGTGATGTTGTCGTAGCCGGAGTCCATCCCCAAGCTGCCCTTGGACGCGGGCGAGAAGCAGGAGGTGTTAATGAATTCGTTGGTGTTCCGGTCCGAACGGGAAAGGTTGGGATTGCACGTCATCACCGGGCGCGGCGCCAGGTCTTCGCCGCCGGTAATCATGCGGTTCAACTGCGCCGGGCCGGTCATCGAGCCGCTGGTCGCCTGCGCGAGCAACGGCAGACCCCCGACGACGAGACTCGCAGCTAAGGCCATCAACAGACGGCCGCAAGTGACGCCCCAAACGATTTCTTAGGCTTGCCACCCCTGACACGGCTGCAGAGGCTGCTTCGGTTTTGCGGCGGAGTACACCAAGGCTCCGACAAGCACTTCGGCGACGCTTTCCGGGCGCGCGATCGTGGACAACGCCCCCCGGCGAGCACCGAGTCGCCCGTTTGAGTTTTGAGGCGAGCGCTTGACTTGCCGCGTCCAGCCACATAGAATCCCGAGACAGCGAGGTTCATATCGTGGCACAGCCGACCAAGTCCGTGGATCGCCGCGGTTTCCTCAAAGGAGCCGCTCTGGCGGCAACCGCTCCCATCGCGATTGCCCCGCAGGCTCGCGTTGCGACGCCGGCCAATGTGACGGAAACTACGGCCGGGACGCCTTTCGGATCCGATCCCCGCGTCACCGAGCGCCCGGGAGCCGACTTCATGGTGGACGTTTTCAAGTCGCTCGGGTTCGAGTACGTTTTCGCCATGCCGGGTTCGAGTTTCGCGGGAATCCACGAATCGATCATCAACTACGGCGGCAACCGAGCTCCCGAATTCATCACCTGCTGCAACGAAGAGTCTTCGGTGGCCATGGCCAACGGCTACTTCAAGATCGAAGGCAAGCCGGCGATGATCTGCGCGCACGGCACAGTCGGATTGCAGCACGCCACCATGGCTATCTATGATTCCTACTGCGACCGGGTTCCGGTGTACGTGGTTCTGGGCAACACCTTGGATGCGGCGCACCGCGGCGGCGAGGTGTCGTGGCTGCACAGCGTCCAGGACGCCGCGTCGATGGTGCGTGAAGTTACCAAGTGGGATGACACGCCGCAATCGCTCGAACACTTCGCCGACTCGGCCGTCCGCGCGTACAAGATCATGATGACTCCGCCGATGATGCCGGTGGTGTTGACGGCGGATACGGAGATGCAGGAAAACGCCATCCCTTCTGGCGAGCACCCCCGCATCCCCAAGCTTACGCTGGCGGCGCCGCCGCAGGGCGAATCGGGGGCCGTCGCTGAAGCCGCAAGACTGCTGGTCGCTGCCGAGAATCCCGTGATTGTGGCGAGCCGCGCGGCGCGCACGCCCGCGGGGATGAAGCTGATGGTCGAATTGGCCGAGACGCTGCAGGCCGGAGTCGTGGACCAGCACCGGAGGATGAACTTCCCGACGCGGCATCCGCTGAATCAAACCTTGCGCGCCGGCGTCGCTGGGAAGCCGACGACCGGCGCACCCGTCATGGAAGCCGACGTGGTTCTGGCTCTTGAAAGCAGCGATCTCTACAGCACCGTGCGCCAGGCGAAACAGCGGAACGGCGCGCTCAAAGTGATCAGCATTTCCTCGCTCGACTTGAACCACAAGAGCAATTACCAGGACTTCATGCGGTACACAGATACCGATTTGTCGATGGCGGCCGACGCCGAAGCCACGCTGCCCTCCCTGATCGAAGCCGTCAAACGCCAGCTGACTCCCGATCGTAAGCGCGCGTTGGAGACGCGCGGCGCCAAACTCGCGCAGGCCAGCCGGCAGGCCCAACAGAAGGCGCGGGCCGACGCCGCTTATGGCTGGGACGCCAGCCCGATCAGCACCGCGCGTCTCTCGGCCGAGCTGTGGGCGCAGATCGCAAACGAGGATTGGTCGTTTTTATCCGACACCTTTTGGATCCGCGACTGGCCCCTCAGGCTCTGGGACTTTGACAAGCACTACCAGTACATCGGGGGCTCGGGCGCGGAAGCGGTGGGCTACATGGCGCCGGCCACGGTCGGCGCGGCGCTCGCCAACAAGAAGCACGGGCGGCTGAGCATCTCGATTCAGACCGACGGCGATCTGATGGTAGCCAACGGCGTACTGTGGACCGCGGCCCATCACCGGATTCCGCTGCTGATCCTTATGCATAACAACCGCGCTTATCACCAGGAGGTCATGGGGATTCAAGGCCTAGCGAACCGGCACAACCGAGGCATCGATCGCATCCACATCGGCACCAAAATCGATGATCCGAATATCGATTACGCCAAGCTTGCGCAAAGCATGGGCGTGCGCGCCGAAGGCCCCATCTCCGATTCAAAGGATCTGGCGGCGGCGATTCGACGCGGCATCGATGTCGTCAAGCGCGGCGAGCCTTACCTGATCGACACCGTCACGCAGCCGCGATAGAGGGGAAGATGAAGCATCTCTGGGTGGTTCTCGCAATCGCTGCCGCGCTCTCGGACTCCTCCCGCGCGCAGGAAGCACCGAACGCGGAAAACGGCAAGCGGCTATTTCTAAAAAACGGCTGCTACGAGTGTCACGGCACGGTTGGGCAGGGGGGAACCGGCCCACGGCTGGCACCGCGGCCTCTCGCCGCTCCGGCGCTCACTGCGTATGTCCGAAAACCAGCGAACGGCATGCCGCCTTATTCGGCGAAAGTCATGACAGACTCGGAAGTCGCCGACATTCGCGCTTACCTCGCGACTATCCCCGAGCCTCCGAAGAACCTGCCGCTGTTGAACCCATGACCGTCAGCCGCCGGGATTTTCTCATCGCCAGCGTGACGGCCGGCGCTTGCCATCTCGACGCGCAGCCCCGAGTCGGAGCGCGGGCCATCGACCTGCATCATCACTTCGTCTCGCCGGCTTATGTCAAGGCCTTGGCCGCGAAGGAAGGCCATCA
>JAGWQP010000256.1 GCA_028876805.1 Acidobacteriota bacterium
ATTTGAGTTCTGACGAATGGCTCTGTCAGATACACCGGATCATTCACGATGCTCACGTGCGTCATGTAGTCGCCGTGCCGGATAAAGTGCTCGATCAGCGCCGCTTGATCGCTCTCAGGCAGGCCGTTGCGCCTCAGCTCGCCCTGCTTGAGGTGAGTAGTGTAAACGGTCAGCCCGCCTCCTTCCCATTTGTCGGTTGAAAACCCCATCCAGGTGTGGGGCGCATTGGGAGAAGGATGCGACCGACCATCCATCCAGATCGTGCGGTTCTGTTCATAGGTGCTGATATACTGGCGGATCGCGATCACCGTTTGAGACTGAGGATCTTTGTCTTCCCAGATACGGAGGTTCAGCGGCCCGCCGAAAATGTAAGGGGCCACGTGGACCTGGCATTGGTGCTCCGGCAAAGTAAGACGCGACGGATCCCAGGCCAGCCCCCAGGCGCGTGCACCTTCCGTAATCGGCACGCCGTAGTATTCACCGATGGCCGGATTGCCCGTGCTCTCCTCGTGAGGGAGCGGAGACCAGCTGCCGCTGAGGTCAGTTCCCGCCGCGCCGTTGAACGACCCCGCAAACTGAGCGGTCCCCGGTGTCCACAGGCCGGCGGACAGCAGCAGCAGCATCGATGCGAGTTGCAATCGTCCGCGCAATTGCCCCCCTTGCCACAAGCAATGGGCTACGGCTTCGCCTCTTTGCCTTCGACTCCGCCGAGCTTGCGAATCAAGGCTACCGTGCTATTGTGTGGCACAGGCAGCTGAGTGATTACGTTCTTGCCCATCGCGAAGTCGAGCGGCGTTAACCCTTGCTTTGTTTTCGCGTTCAGACTAGCGCCTTGGTCCGCCAGGTATTGAACGAGCGTGTCTGCGCCTCGGGAAGCTGCTCCGTGAAGAGCTGTTTCTCCCCGGTCGTTTTCGCGGTTTATATCCAGCCCGAGCCCGACCGTTAATTTCACGGCCTCGAGCGCCTCGCTTTCCGAGCCTTTAGTGTTCTTGTCGCGATAACCGACACCTGCTGCGAACTGAAGCGCCGTGTTGCCGTCCTTGGTGGCCAGAGCCGGATCGGCCCCATATTCCAGCAGAGCGTTCATGGCGAGCGAGTCGCCGGCTCGCGCCGCGCGCATGAATGGAGTTGAACCAGGGCCCAACGTGGTGTCGCCCGCATCCATCCCGCTTCTACCCGGAAGAGCCTTTGTCAACTGTGCATTGGGGTTGGCGCCCCGCGCAAGAAGCACCTTGATCAGATCGAGGTTTGGAAGCGGATCGTCTTCCTTGTGCGCCGGCAGCGCAGAATAATCCTGGTTGCGCATATCGACCGCCGCGTATAAAGCAGCGTGTCCCCTGGAATCGGCTATGTTGGGATCCGCGCCGCGATCCAGCAGAAATTTCGCGTAGCTATAGCGCTTGTTCAGGATCGAGACGACCAGTCCGCTGGTCCCGTCTACATCCACCTGGTTGATATCGACGCCTGCATCGAGCATCACCCGACCGGTTTCGATGTCTCCCTCCCGTGCGGCGAAATGGAAGGCGGTTAGCCCGCCGCGTGCCATGGGCGTCACCGAGGAGGCCGCGCTCAATTTCGGAATGTTGGTTTCGCGAGCGAGGGACTGGATCTTCCAATCGGCGCCGCGTTCGAGCAGCAGCTTCACCACGTCCGCATGGCGCTCGGCGGCGGCCCACATGAGCGCCGTCTGGCCGCGATAGCTTTCTTTGGCGTTCGCGTCAGCCCCGCGAGCCAGCAGAACCTTAACCGCCTCAACATTGCCGGTGCGGGCCGCGATCATCAGCACGGTTTCACCATCCGCTGTGGTGAAAGTCTTCGGATCGGCGCCGGCCTGCAACAGCATTTCGATGATGGCGGCGTTGCCCGCGGCCGCGGCCTCGGACAAAGGAGTCACGCCGTAGCGGTTGGCGACTTTGGGGTCGGCGCCCGAACTCAACAACAGCTTGACCGCGTCGACGTCGTTCCAATGGGCGGCCCACTCGAGGGCCGTGGTCCCGTCAGTTTGCGGCGCGTTCAAATCGGAGTGCCGGCCGGCTAGCGCGCGCAAGGCTTGCCAGTCCCGGCGCTGTGCCGCGTCTGCCGCCTCGCTGGGTGCCCCGAAGGCGGACGAAACCAGGCCGAAGGCGGCCAGCAGAGAGACGGTTCTCATGGACTACACCTCCGAGAGCGGGCCAGTGCTATCGCCGATGCTTTCCTGTTCCACGCCGGCCTTGTGCAGAATCGTGAGCAGAAGATTCGCCATCGGGGTCTCCTCGGGATACTTCATGTGGCGGCCGCCCTGGAGTTTGCCCGCGGCCCCGCCGGCCAGCAGGATCGGCAGCGGCGAGTGATTGTGGATGTTGCTGTTGCTCATCCCGCTGCCATAGAGCATTAACGTGTGATCGAGCAGCGTGCCGTCGCCATCCGGAGTCGATCGCAACTTTTCGAGCATGTACGCAAGCAAGCTCACGTGATATGTGTTGATCTTGGTCAGTTGCTCCAGGCGTGCCGGATTGTTCTGATGATGCGACGCCGGATGGAAGGCTTCGGTAATGCCGAGCATGGGGAAGGTCCGGTAACTCACCTCGCGCGCCATCATAAAAGTCGAAACGCGCGTGATGTCGGCCTGGAAGGCAACGGCCATCAGATCGAACATCAGCTTGGTGTGCGTCTCGTGATCGTCGGGAATACCGCTGGGCGTGGCGGGCACACTGATGTCGGAGGCAGCGTTTTGCTTCTCGGCCAGCACGATGCGCCGCTCGATTTCCCGGATGGTGTCGAGGTATTCAGTCACACGGTTCCGATCGGTAGCTCCCAGATTCCCCTGAAGGCGCCGTACCTGGCCGGTCACGGCGTCGAGAATACTGCGCTCCTGTTCGATCCGTTCCAGGCGTTCCTCGGTTGTGGAGCCATCGCCAAACAGGCGGTCGAACACCACGCGGGGGTTGATTTCCATTGGCATCGGAACCGTCGGCGTCCGCCAGGAAATCGTGTTCATGTAGGCGCAGCTAAATCCGACGTCGCAGGAGCCGACCAGGCCGCTATAGTCCTCGATCGCCAGCTCAAGTGAAGGCAGGCGCGTCTCCTGCCCAATCTGCTGCGCGGCAATCTGATCGATCGTAGTACCTGCGCGGATATCGGCGCCATCGGTGCGCTTGGGATGCACGCCATTCAGATAGACGGCAGGAGAGCGAGTATGATCACCTCCGTTATCTCCGGGGCCGGCGGGTGCGGCGTTGCGGTGCGCCAGGTTGCTGACCACAACGAGATCTTTCTTAAACGGTTCCAGCGGTTTCAGAGTACGGGAAACTTCAAAGTTCGTTCCTTCGCCGACAGGCGTCCAGTTGCTCATCACCGCACCATGGGGCATGAAGCACAGCCCCATACGAAACTGCGGGCTGCCCGCCGTTTTGGTCAGAGGCGTCTGCGCCGGAATCATCGACTCTAAAAGCGGAAGCGACAGAGTCACGCCCATACCATGGAGAAAGGCGCGCCGTGGAATATGCTTCTTCGTGATCAACCTCATGGACATGACCTCCTCAATTGGATCGCCGAAGGGCGACAGCCGTGCCTTCGCGCGCCGGAGCGAGCTTTGACTTCATCTGAAACGCCGGGCTGTTAACCACCCCGGCGACAAGGGAAGAAAACCGGAAGCCGTTTTCCGCGGCGTCCCCAACGATCCTCCTGACGGCGGGCATGTCATAATACTCCAGGCCCCGGCCCAATGCGTACGTGAGCAGCTTTTCTGTCATCACGCCTACAAACGTCTCCGGCCGCGCCACCAGCATCTTCCGTAGAGTCACCGGCCCATCGACCCGTGTTCCTTCGAACAGAGTGCCCGCGGGATCAATGGCTGCCCCATCATCAGCGTTACGCCAGTGGCCGACCGCATCGAAATTTTCGAGCGCGAAGCCAATCGGATCCATTACTTTATGGCAGCCAGCGCAAACCGCATCCGTTCGATGGAGTTCCATGCGCTCGCGCAAAGAATGCGGCTTGGTGTCATCGCTGTTATCTTTCAGCTCCGGTACGTTCGGAGGAGGCGGCCGCGGCGGTACACCCAGAATATTAGTGAGAATCCACTTGCCACGCTGTACGGGCGAGGTACGAGCGGGATAAGAAGTGACCGTCAGGATGCTGGCTTGGCCCAGTAGTCCGCGTCGCGCTTCGTCGTACAGGTGGACGCGCCGAAACTCGCTGCCGTAGATTCCAGGGATCCCGTAATGACGTGCCAAACGTTCACTCAGAAACGTGTAATCCGCGGTCAACAGATCCACCACGCTCCGATCCTCGCGGAGGATACTGCCGAAGAACAGCTCGGTCTCCTGTTTCATCGCCTGGCGGAGATTATCGTCGAAATCCGGGAAGGCATCGAGATTCGGTGCCGCGCTCTTCAAATTGCGCAGGAAGAGCCATTGCTCGGCGAAGTTGGCAATCAGGGCGTCCGATTTGGGATCGCCCAGCATTCGTCTCACCTGCTGACCCAGCACCGGGGGCTCGTGCAGCTTGTTCTGCGCGGCGATGTTTAGCAGTTGGTCGTCGGGAATACTGCTCCACAAGAAGAACGAGAGTCGCGACGCAAGCGCGAAGTCATCGATGCGGTACCGGGCGCCAGCGGGAAGACCGACCGGATCGGCTTCAAAGCGGAACAGAAATTCAGGGCTGGTGAGGATAAATTGTAGAGCCGACTCGATACCCTCCTCAAAACCTCCATTACTGTTGCGCCGGCGTTGATAGAAGCTAAGCAGGCTCTCCAGGTCCGCATCGGTCACCGGCCTCCGATATGCGTTACGCGCGAGCATGCCTAGAATCTTCTTGGCGCACGGTAGTTCCTCTCGCGAGATGGCCGGCCGGCACACGAAAATCCGCCGGCGGGACGGGGTCTCGCTCACGCCCGTCGGATTGAACGGACCTTCGATCGTGAGCCGGTCGACCGACGGATCACCGGTAATGTCCAGGCCATCCACCGTGGTCCGGAGGAAGGGTTTCACGAGATCCTCCCTTACCGCGTGGCTGCGTAGAAGAGTGTCTGCGGAAACCGTGTGCGGCCCTGCCTTCACCGGAAGGCGAACCGTGAGCCGCTGATCGACGGTCGCGCCGAAGGCGCCGGGGTTCTCGGCCATCTTTACAAAATCGCTCCGGCCGCCGACGCTCATCGAGGCGATTCTCGCGCCGTCGAGATTGATCTCAATTTCGTGCGGGTCTTCCATGCCCCGCATCAAGTCGAACGTATTGCGCCAGAGCCGGACCTTGATCTCGTACTCCCCATCGAGCGGGAACCTGTGTTGGACGAGAATGCCGCCGCGGGTGCCGAGAGGCAGGCCGTCAATATGTTGATCCTGGGAAAGGTCGGGCCGAACGCGATAGGTGGCCGTGGTGGGCACGATCCGGCTGTCCCCGATGGCCTCCCGGCTGATATTCCAGGAAGCGGACAAATAGCGCTCCATCAGCGAGGGTGACACCTTCAAAACGTCGGCAATGTTATCGAAGCCGTTGCTCTCATCGTCCGGAGGTAGTAACGCTGTGGCATCAACCTCGAGAGCAAGCAGATCGCGGATCGCGTTGGCGTACTCCGCGCGATTCAAGCGATGCATGGTCGCCCGTCCGGGATTCGGATTTGCCGCGTAGGCCCGGTCGAGCGATCCCTCGAGATATGAGGCCAGCCCGTCTATGGCCACCTTTTCGGGTCGAGGCATGCCCTGGGGGGGCATCGCGCCTACTCGCAATTTACGGATCACCTTCTCCCAGGTTTCGGCGCTCTCCGGAAGATTGAGGAGATCGAGACCCTCGACTGACACACCGCCCGTGCGCAAGGTATTGCTATGACAGGTGACACAGTACTTGTCGAGAAGAGCTCTGTGGGCTGACAATGCTTGAGGTCCAGCAAACTGCTGGGCCAACAGAGGGCTCGCGGAAACCGTAACCAGCAAGACCATCAGTAACGCGGCGAGAGTCTTAAAGCCCCGCTGGTGCCGGCGATTTCGAATTACGGCCATGTGCA
>JAGWQP010000257.1 GCA_028876805.1 Acidobacteriota bacterium
CACTGCGACGCCGGCGGCGCTTTCGATGTAGCTCACCACGGTCGAGGTTCCGGTCAAGGACCCGACCATGGTAGCGGTGGCGTCGCAAAGAAGAATTCGGTTCACCCGGGGGATCTGGTGCGCGTGATCGAAGAGTCGGGCCTTCTGGCCTACGGCCAGCAGCGTGCCGATGCTGTCGAACAGATCAATGAAGAGAAACACGAACACGATTTCGAGAAATCCGAAGCGCATAGTGGAAGTAAGGTTGAGCTTGCCCGCCGTCGCCGCAAGATCGCGTAAGCCATACGGTTCGGGCGACCACTTGGCAACCCCGGTCAGCAATCCGACGCCAGAGGTGACGAGGATTCCAATCACCATGGCGGCCCGAACTTTCCAGGCCAGCAGCATGGCGATCACGAGTAGCCCGAACAACGCCAACACCGTGCTGGGAGCACGTAAATTACCGAGGGTGACCGTGGTGGACGCGCTCGGCACGATGATGCCGGAATTACGAAAGCCAATCAGGGCAATGAACAAGCCCACTCCCGCCGCCACCGCCGAATACAGCTCGAGCGGAATGGCTGACAAGACGAGTTGCCGCACACCGAGCAAGGTCAGCACGAAGAAAGCGAGGCCGGAGAGAAACACCGCGCCGAGAGCCGCCTGCCAAGGGATGCCCATGCCTTTGACCACCGCGTAGGTAAAGTAAGCATTCAGCCCCATTCCCGGCGCGAGCGCGATCGGATAGCGGGCGAAGGCTCCCATGAGTAAGCTCCCGGCCGCCGCGGAAACGCAGGTGGCCGCGGTTACAGCCGCCAGCCCCATACCGGTTTCGTGGAGCACGGCGGGGTTGACGAAGATGATGTACGCCATCGTCATAAAAGTGGTGAAACCGGCGAGAATCTCGGTCCTCCAGTTGGTGTCGAGGGCCTTGAATTCGAAATAGCGTTCTAGTCGATGGCGGTGCGACATTTCA
The DNA here is from genome assembly GCA_028876805.1 of Acidobacteriota bacterium. GTDB lineage: Bacteria > Acidobacteriota > Terriglobia > Bryobacterales > Bryobacteraceae > PSRJ01. The sequence continues at coordinate 956 of JAGWQP010000257.1, forward strand.
GCCCGGTCAATCCCTCCAGAAAAGCTCGGCGTCGGCACGGCGCACGTAGTTGGCGTCGAGCGAAGCCGGGTCACTGGCTTCTCCTGCCAGGAAGCGCCGGCAGGCAATCCGCGCGATGGTGGCTGCCAAGGCGCGCGGCGCGGTGACCCGACGGAGCCGTTCAAAGGGCGTGCCCGCCAATGCGCCGCAGAATGGCGAAAAGTCGGTGGAAACCAACTCCAGCTCCCCCCGCGGCAGCTTCTCGAGCCAGGCCGTGAAGTTCGCGACGGTCTCCGGGAGCACGGCGTGGCCCACGGAGTCGTACAGCGCGGCGTACACCTCGCCGCGCCGGGCATCGAGAACGGCAGCGCGCAACGGGGCCGCGCCAAACGAGGCGACCGCCTCGAGATTGGAAACAGCCACGGCCGGCTTGCCGCACGCCTCGGCCAAGCCCTTCACGCAGGCCAATCCTACGCGAACGCCGGTGAACGAGCCTGGGCCGCAGGCCGTAGCGAAGCAGTCAATCGCGTCCAAACCCACGCGGTGGCACTCGAGCAGCTGACCGAGCGATCCATAGATCACCTGCGCGAAGCCACCCGGGGCATGCAACGGCACCTCCTCCAGGGTTTCCTCACCGCGTGCCAAAGCCAGGCTGCCGAATTCATGCGTGGTATCGACCGCCAGCACGAGAGGCTTCACTGGCCGACTTGGTACGCCTTATCGAGCGCGTAGACCTTTCCGTTGGCGTTCATGCCGTAGAGGCGCAGGCTCATGACCACGGGAAAATTCCTGGCAATTCCGGCAGGCACCGTCAGTGAGCCCTGCTGGCTCGTGGCGAGCACCCGGTATCCCTGACCGTCGGCGGGCACTTCGCCGATCCAGAGCCACATCATGGAACGGGTGGCGCGCGTCTCACGCTTAATCTTGGCAGCATAATTGGATGGCTTGCCAACCATCAAGTCACCGGCGGGCTGCTCGATCGTGAACGGAACCTTGTCGGTGTTCTGATCGATCTCCTGCATCACGATGTCGCGCGACTCGAACTTATACGACCGGCCCATGCTCTCGACCCGCCCTTCGCGGACCACGTGCAAGACCCAGTCGTGCGCCCGATTGGGCGGTTCGCCCGTGAAATGATCGCCCCTGAATTTCTGCCGCGTGACCTCCCCGTCAATAGGGTTGATCCAGAGCACATCGTAGCCGTGTTTTTCTACCAGAAGCTCGACCGGGCCGGGCTTTTCGACGTAGACCAGATACTCCACATCCTCCAGCGCCACCGCGCGACCGCCATCCACATCGAAGTACGGCTCAAGCTCCCAATGACGAGTGTCGGACAGCACGTCGAACCATACTTTCATTTGCCGGGCGCCGGGCGAATCGGCATACTGACCGCCGGAGCCAGTGTTGGAGTAGGTGACGTATTGGCCGTTCATAGCGGCATTCCAGAGGCGGTGGCGGAAGGTCGCGGCGTCGACATCATTGGGTCGCTGCCTCCCTGCCCCACTGTCCTCCCGAGCAAAATCCAGGTTCACGAACGGCACGGCGTATAGCTGGTGCTCGATGGCGCCGACGCTATCGTCGGTCGCTCCGTAGGCTACGAAATCCATCCAACGGTCCTCGAGCAACGGCGCCGAGGTGACTCGCGCACCGCTCGTGCGGGGATGCTGGTAGGGGTCGAACTCCTTCAGCGCCTCGCCAAGCTCCTTCAACAGGGCGCGGCCGTCCGGTTCATCCTCGAATTGCGCCACAGCCTGCCAAGTGACGTTGAAAGGCGCATAGCGCGCCGCCAGGTAGCGAACGAAGCGGCGCCGGGTCTCCCGCGTCGGAAAGGCCTTGGCCAAGGCAGCGGGGCCGCTGCTGAGAATCAGGTCCGCCGCCAAGCCTTTTTGATTCAGATAGCGGACCCGCTCGTCCAAGCGACGAAACCACGCCACGTCCGGGGAGTCCGGTGAGCTGTAACCAGTGGTGGTCGCATCGCCCAGCACCAGCCCCCGCAGGTGGTTGAACTTTTGCGCACTACGCGCGTCGACCTCCGCTCGGAAGGCGGCCTCATCCATGACCGCGAAGCGCATCTCGGTGGCGCCCATCCAGAGGTGCGGCAATTTGCCTCCGGTGTAGGCCCAATGGTGCACGTTAGCGACCCGGACGAAGCCGGGAGAGTCCGACGGAGCGGCCGTAAACGACCCGATCTTCCCCTCCCAGGCGGCGAGGTTACTGGTGAGGCGGTAGTCCCAGTCGCCGGCCTCGGTCGGCGTAAACCGGATGACCAGGCGCCGGCCTCCGTCCCAAAACGCCGGCTCGAGAAAGGTGCGGTGGTGAGGCGAACGGAATTCGGCCTTGAGGTCCACCGTCGCGTACGGGTTGGGATACAGCGACGCATCCTGATCGCTCAGCTCAAAAGCGATTTCGCAGGGCGTGTACGAAGGAGTGTTGGTGCAGGCAGACTGCGCCGGAAGCTGGCCCGCGCAGGCGCACAGCCAGACTGCGAGTCCGGCTGACAGAATCGGCTGCTTTCTGCTCATAAACCTTAGTTTAATCTGCGGCACGGCCTGCGATATCGTAACGGTTAGGATGCCGGAACCGTACATTCGCGCCTGCGACCTCGCCAAAGTTTATCCCTCCGGGGGATCCGATCTGGTCGTCTTCTCTGGGTTGAACCTCGCCGTCGAACGTGGCGAAATGCTGGCGTTAGTGGGGGAATCCGGCGCTGGCAAGTCAACCTTGCTGCACCTGTTGGGATGTCTGGACAGGCCTTCAAAGGGTACGATATACTACGGCAGTACAGCGATCTCAGGGCTCGCAGACACCGCACAAGCTGATTTTCGTAATCGGGAGATTGGATTCGTCTGGCAGGTCCACTATCTCTTGCCGGAGTTTACGGCGTTGGAGAATGTGATGATGCCGTTGCTGATTCGGGGTGAAGTTCAGAGCCAGGCGGCCTTGCAATCCCTGGCACGATTGGACGAAGTCGGGCTTAGCGGCCGAGCCTCGCATCGTGCCGGGGAACTGTCCGGAGGAGAGCAGCAGCGCGTGGTCTTGGCGCGCGCGCTGGTAGGCCGGCCTTCGGTATTGCTCGCCGACGAGCCCACAGGCAACCTGGACTTCCGCACCGGTGAAATGGTTTTTGATCTGCTGGCGGGTCTGCACAGCACTCATCAGCTCACCTCGGTACTTGTCACGCATAATCTATCGTTTGCGCGGCGCTGTGACCGGATTTTGAGTCTGGAGAAGGGAGGTTTGGTTTCGGGAGGGCTCGATTGATGCACTATCCGGAACCGAACCGGGTTATCTTTAAATTGTAGGGGGCGTCAGGTCCTATGTTCGAGAGATACACGGAGAAGGCGCGGCGGGTCATCTTCTTCGCCCGGTACGAGGCCAGCCAGTTCGGCAGCCCTTATATTGAGACGGAACATCTGCTTCTGGGTCTGCTCCGCGAAGATAAGGCATTGGCCAACCGGTTCCTGCGCTCCCACGCCGCAGTGGAGTCGATTCGCAAGCAAATTGAAGGGCACACTACGATCCGCGAAAAGGTTTCCACTTCCGTAGATCTTCCCCTGAGCCACGAATGCAAGCGGGTTCTGGCATACGGCGCCGAGGAAGCTGAGCGTCTCAACCACAAACACATCGGCACCGAACACCTATTGCTCGGGCTGCTGCGTGAGGAGAAGTGTTTCGCTGCCGAAATCCTGCACGAACGCGGTCTCCGCCTTTCCACCATCCGCGAGGAGCTAGCGCGGTCCCAGAGCGAGAAAGTCGCCTCCGCGCGTCCCAAAGAGAGCTCGCTGCTGGCCGAGTTCAGCCGCGACCTCACCCAAGCCGCCATGGATAACGCGCTCGACCCGCTCATCGGGCGCGACTACGAGCTGGAGCGGGTAGTGCAAATCCTGTGCCGCCGCACTAAGAACAACCCGGTGCTGATCGGCGAGCCAGGCGTCGGAAAGACCGCCATCGTGGAGGGCCTAGCCCAGCGCATCGCTGAAGGGGACGTGCCGTCCTTCCTCGCAGACAAGCGGATTCTGGCCCTGGACCTGTCTTTGATCGTAGCCGGCACCAAGTACCGCGGCCAGTTCGAAGAGCGCCTCAAGACCATCATGAAGGAGCTGATGGAGAACCAGAACGCCATCATCTTCATCGATGAGCTACACACGCTGGTAGGCGCCGGTTCGGCCGAAGGCTCCCTCGACGCCGCTAACATCCTCAAACCTGCCCTGTCGCGCGGTGAAATCCAGTGCATCGGTGCCACTACGCCTTCCGAGTTTCGCAAGTCAATCGAAAAGGATCGCTCGCTCGAACGCCGCTTCCAGGCCGTGAAGGTCCCGCCTCCCACCGAAGCCGACGCCGTAAAGATTCTGTTCGGAATCAAGGATCGCTACGAGAAGTTTCACGCCGTCGCTTACAGCGATGAGGCCATCGAGACAGCCGTTTACACATCCAGCCGCTATATTCCTGACCGCTACCTGCCAGACAAGGCGATTGACCTGATCGACGAAGCCGGCGCCCGTGTCAAGCTTCGCCAGACCACCCTGCCCGCCGAACTCGCCGACATTCAGAAGCGAATCAAATTTATCGTGCACCGGATGGAGAACGCCATCGCAAACCACGAGTTCGAGAAGGCGCGCTTCTACTCCGACGAGGAACGCAAGGAGCGTGAGAACATGCGCGCGCTGCGCGAAAAGTACAACCTCGACGATTCCTCCACGGGCTGTGTCACCAAGGACGATATCGAGGAGGTCGTGGCGCGTTGGACCGGCGTGCCCATGACCTCCATCAAAGAGGAAGAGATCACCAAGCTGCTGCGGATAGAAGAGGAGTTGCACAAGCGCGTCATCAGCCAGGAAAAGGCGATTTCGGCTCTGGCCCGCGCCATCCGCCGCTCGCGCGCCGGCCTGAAATCAAGCAGCCGCCCCGCGGGGTCGTTCCTGTTCCTCGGCCCTACCGGCGTCGGCAAGACCGAAGTTGCGCGCGCTCTCGCCGCTTTCCTGTTCGGCAGCGAAAAGAGTCTGGTCCGCTTTGACATGTCCGAGTACATGGAAAAGCACTCGGTTTCCAAACTCATCGGCTCGCCCCCCGGATACGTTGGCTATGAAGAAGGCGGGCAGCTCACCGAACGCGTCAAGCGCAACCCGTACTCCATCATCCTGCTGGATGAAATCGAGAAGGCCCATCCGGACATTTACAACATCCTGCTCCAGGTGTTCGAGGACGGGCAGTTGACTGACGGCCTCGGCAATCAGGTGGATTTCAAGAACACCATCATCATCATGACCTCGAACCTGGGAGCGCGCTTCCTCGAGAAGCGCGGGCATCTGGGTTTCTCAGCTCCGGCCGGTGAGGGCATACCGGGCAAGGTCGAGGATATGGTCCGCGCCGAAGTCAAGAAGGCGTTCAATCCCGAGTTTCTCAACCGCCTGGACGAGACTATTCTGTTCAGCTCGCTGACCGACGACGACCTGATCCAGATCATCGACTTGATGGTGGCCCAGGTAAACGCCAACCTGATTCCCAAGCAGGTGAAGATCCGGCTAACCCAGGACGCCGCCAAATATATTCTGGAGAAAACCTGCGGCGACCGCAGCTACGGCGCGCGCCCGCTCCGCCGGGCTCTTCAGAAATACATCGAGGATCCACTTTCCGAGTCCCTGATCCAGGGTACGCTTCCACGTCCCGCGGAACTCGAGGTTTACCTGGGCGACACGGGTATCTATTACCGCCAGGTGAATGCTGAAGGCGAAACCGTCACCGCCGGCGGCCTCGTCGAGCCGGCGCCGGGCACGCTGCTGTACACGTTCTGACCGCGCGTCTGGCAGACGGTTCGAGATTACTCTCTCCTTCGGTCGACACAAGTCGACACAATCTGTGTGGTTTCCCACACTGGTGAGGGTCCTCCGCACAACCGATACACATTGAGCAATCTGGGACAGACGAGCTGTCCGGAATTTGTTAAGGTGGAGACCACTTTCGCGATGGTCGGAGGACGCGCGCCCATCGTTTGACACGAGGAGGAGGCATGAACGCAGGATTGCAGCACCAACTGGAGCATGCAGCCAGCATATTATCGGAAGTCTTGAAGCGTAACGGTGATCTGAATCAGGCCGAGGAGGAAAAATTGACCAGCATCTACTTCAGCCTGACACGCATCTGCCAAGGAAACCGGAAACCGGAACCGTTTCATCATTGGCTTGACGCGCAGAAGAACCGCAAGGACCGAATTGGCGAACTTGCCCGCTTGTCTGCCAAGGATAAGAAATGGCCGCGCAACGGCGATGAGACCCTCAGCGCATTCGTCGACCGATTGCGCCTGACCAATCTCACCAAAGAAGGCCTTCATGTGGAGGGCGTCTCCGGATCAGTCTTGGTCGAACAGTATCTATACCCGGCATGGGACGAGTACACCGACGTCTCGAAGCGAAGGCAGTTACGCATGG
>JAGWQP010000258.1 GCA_028876805.1 Acidobacteriota bacterium
GATGACGTGCCCGCTGACGTCCACCAGTGGACCTCCGCTGTTGCCGGGATTGATCGGCGCGTCGGTCTGAATGTAGATCATCGTATCGTCGGGCTTGATCTGCCGTGCGACCGAGCTGACCACTCGCATGCTCACCGAATTTCCAATCCCAGCGGGTTGCCGAATGCCATGACGAGCTGGTCTTGGCGCAAAAGATCCGAGTCGCCTAGGCTCAGCAATGAGAGGCCGGTTTTGTCCACTTTCAGCACCGCCAGGTCCGAATCGCGATCCAACCCGACGATGCGCGCGTCCAGGACCTTGTCGGCTGGCTCAAGGAGCGGGTGGCCGGGGATTTCCGCAGGCACTCGCACCCGCACGCGGCGCGCATTAGCGACCACATGGCTATTGGTGACGATATATCCATCGGCGCTCAGAATCACTCCCGAGCCGGTAGCCCGCTGGCGCGTCACCACCGCCGTGTTGGTTCCGCCGTCTGCTTCCTCACTCAGCGCATAACCGGTGGAGAAGATCTGCACCACCGCACGGCTGACGCGCCGCGAAAGGCGTTCGAGTTCGACACTCATATCGCGCAGCGAATCGATCCGGCGTGGCGCTGAGGGCGCAGCCGGTTGCTGCGCCAGGACCAACGTGGATAGGACCCAGAAAATAGCCGAGCAGCCTCATAGAATCATGCTAGCGCGCGCATCTTCTCGCAACACGCCGATCTCTCGGGCCCGCTATGATGAAAACGAGTGCACCAGAAGAAACTGACGGCTCATGTGAAGGCCGCGGGTTGAGCGTCCAAGCTGAGTCCAAAGGTGTTGGACCAGGTCTTGGCCGGCGTTCCGCGCTGGGCTGACGAGAATGTGCTGATCGGGTTTGACACGGCCGACGATGCCGGCGTGTACAAGCTGACGGCGGAGCTCGCCCTGGTCCAGACGGTCGATTTCTTCACGCCCATCGTGGATGACCCGTACACCTACGGGGCGATCGCCGCAGCTAACGCCTTGAGCGACGTCTACGCCATGGGCGGCCGCCCCATTTCAGCTCTTTCGATCCTGGCGTTTCCGTCTCGAGGCGAGATCGCCGATTTACAGCAGATTTTGAAGGGCGGCGCCGAAAAGATGCACGAGGCCGCCTGCTCGGTCATCGGAGGTCACAGCATCGCCGACGACGAAATGAAATTCGGCTATGCCGTGACCGGGACAGTCCACCCGGCGCGTGTCAAAGCCAACGCATCGGCCAAGGCCGGGGACGCGTTGCTCTTCACGAAGCGCCTGGGGACCGGAGTCATTTCCACCGCTCTCAAGCGCGGTCTGGCTGCCGAGGAACACGTCACCGAATCCATTCGTTCGATGCTCACGCTGAACCGCGCCGCCTGCGAAGCCATGTTGCGCTTCGAGGTGCACGGTTGCACCGACGTCTCGGGCTTCGGGCTCATCGGCCACGCGCGCGAAATGGCGCTCGCGAGCAACGTGACCCTGGAAATCGCAGTCGACTGCGTTCGGTTCCTTCCCGGCGCGGTGGACTACGCCCGTAAGGGCGCCCTGCCCGGGGGCTTGAACAACAACTGCGATTTCGCTTCCCCGGCGGTCGAGTGGCTGGGCGCCGTGCCACACGAAATCGAGGCCCTGCTTTACGATCCCCAGACTTCCGGCGGTCTGTTGATCACACTGCCGGAAACCGAGGCCGCCGCGCTCGAGCGCTCCTGCGACGCGGCTTACCGCATCGGCCGCGTGCTTCCGCGCGGACCGAAACCGATCCGACTCCTATGAACCGAAACCCCATCATCGTTGCCCTTGACTTCGAGACGGCTGCTGAAGCCTCGGCTCTAGTGGCGCTGCTCGGCGACCGGATTCAGGTCTACAAGATCGGGATCGAGCTCTATGCGGGCGCCGGAATGGCCTTCGCCCGAGAGTTGCGCTCCCAAGGCAAAGAGGTCTTTCTCGACATGAAGTTCTATGACATCCCGGAAACCGTGAGACGGGCTGTGTGCCAGGTGGCGCGCGCCGGGCTTCAGTTCCTGACCGTCCATGGGAGCCACGGGGTGATGCGCGCCGCGGTCGAGGGGCGGGACACGTCGAATCTCCAACTGCTCGCCGTCACCCTACTGACAAGCTTTGATCGGCAGGACATTGAGGATCTTGGCTACCCCTGCGAGGCGACGGACCTGGTCGACTTGCGAGTGCGTAAAGCCATGGCGGCCGGAATGCAAGGGATCGTCGCCTCGCCACTCGACGCCGCGCGGGTCCGCCGCCTCGCCGGCGCGGGGGCTCTCCTCGTCACCCCCGGTGTGCGTTCTGCCGGCGCTGCCAAAAGCGACCAGAAACGCGTCGCTACTCCTGCCGAAGCCATCCGCAACGGTGCCGATTACGTGGTGGTCGGGCGCCAAGTTACGCGCGCCGCCGACCCCGTCGGCGAAGTGGATCGGGTCCTAGAAGAGATCGCCGCGGCCTGACTACGGGTTGCCGGGCTGGGAAGGGACCGGACTTTCGAGCGAAGTGGTCTGGTGCTTCGGTCCCAGGCCCAGCGCGATCAAGGACAGGGAATCGATTTTGCCGCTAGCCACCAGGTTCTGGTCGGCCTGAAATTTCTTCAGCGCCGCAGCCGATCGGTCATTCCACTGGCCGTTCACCTGGTCGGATGACAGATAGCCCCTCCGGCAGAGCGCCTCCTCGATCTGCTTGTAACGTTCGGGGGTCGGCGTGTATTGCCGGTTGGGCCGAGTGATTCGCGACGTTGGTTTCTTCGCCGTGGTTGTGGTTGTCGCGGCCGCGTCGCGGGGGGTAGACTTCGGAGCCGAAGCCGTACTCTTTGGGATAGAAGACTCTTCCTTCGGTGTTACCCCTTTGGAGCCGAACCCGGGGAGCCCTAGCGCCACGGTGGCCGCCAGGGCCCAAAATTTCCGCATTTTATTATTTTATCAAGCCCCTAACTAAAGAAAGCCGAGGCGGCCGGGCGTCACGCCGACCGCCTTGTTGCTATCTCATTAAATAATCGTTACTTACTGTCCAGCTGGGAGGGTTCCCGCGACAAACTGGGAGGCCCACTCGTGACCGGCCTGCCGGAGAATGCGGAAAGCCACCGCGTCGCCCGGCTTCAGGGTGTTCTGAATGCGCCGCACATCGTCTACCGAGTTCACCGCCTGCCGGTTGATCGAAAGAACGATGTCCTTCGGCCGCAGGTCGATATCCTCGGCAAAAGAATCTGGTTCGATGGAGGCGATTTGAACCCCGCCGCTTTCCTTAACGCCCAGATTCTGGCGCTGGGCAGCGGTCATGCTCTGGATGGTCATACCGAAGCGGGCCGTGGCGCCCTCGACCTTGCCCGGCTCTTCTTTGCTCCCGGAGCCGAATTCGTCGGGGAAGATCTGCGCCAGGTCGCCGACCACGACCTTGTAGTTCTCGCGTTTGCCGTCGCGCATTACCGTAACGTTCAGCGGATTGCCGACCGGCGTAGAAGTCACGGTATTGACCAGGTCGCCACTGGTTCGAACCGGCTTCCCCTCGATAGCCACGATCACGTCCTCCGCCTTGATGCCGGCCTTGTCGGCGGGCCCTCCCGGCCTCACCTCCTGCACAAAGGCGCCTTCAGAGGTGTGATAGGACTTGAGCAGCGAGCGCCCCTGTTCGGTATCGCCGGCGGTGAATCGGATGCCGATCGAGCCGCGCGTCACCTTGCCCGTCTTGATGATCTCGTTGTAAACCTGCACGGCGGTGTTGATGGGCAGGGCAAAGCCGATGCCCTGGTAGCCGCCAGACCGCGACGCAATCGCGGTATTGATCCCAACCACTTCGCCACGAATGTTCAGCAGCGGCCCGCCGCTATTGCCGGGATTGATGGCCGCGTCGGTCTGCAGGAAGTGCTGGAATTGCGTGGTGTCACCAGGGATATCGCGCTCTTTGGCGCTGATGATACCAGTCGTCACCGTAGCCTGGAAGCCGAACGGAGAGCCGATGGCCACCGCCCAATCGCCTACCTGCACGGCATCGGAATTGCCGATCTTGGCGGCCGTCAGATTCTTCTTGCCTTCGACGCGGATCACGGCCAGGTCCGTCTGGACGTCGGTCCCCACCACCTTGGCGTCGTATTGGCTCGGATCGCCGGCGAACTTCACCTGGATGCGATCCGCCTTGTCCACCACGTGGTTGTTCGTCAGGATGTAGCCGGCCCGATCCACCACCACTCCGGATCCAAGAGCATATCCCCGCCGTTGCGACTGCTCTGGGGTCTGCTCCCCGAACGGATTACCAAAGAACCGGTAGAAGAAATCAGGCACACCGCCGTTGTCCTCGTCTTGATCTTGATCGTCGGGCGGCACAACCTGCTGGCGGCGACGGATGTTGGGACGCGACTGCGCCGGTTTTGGCCGGTACTCGGTGGAAATGTTCACCACCGAGGGCTCCAGCTGTTTGGCGATCTGCGAAAACGTGGTCGACAACTCGACGGGGTTGGGAATGGTAAGCGGTGTCGCTCCGGGCGCTACTGTGGTATCCTTCGCCGCCTTCACGCCAGAGGTAATCAGAGTGCCGATCACGATGCCTATCGACAGTGTGAACAGGATCAGGGTAAACGAAAGCAACTTCTGCGAGCGCAGCTGATTGAAGAAATTCATGGACTTGCTAACTCCTCCGCGTGGATAACCGCCAGAATCCATTATAATCCCGGCTCGGATCCTACTTTTTTCATGGATGTACGCGATTGCGCAATGGTTTCATTTCCACCAACACAACCCCGCCCAGGATCAGGGCTGCGCCTGCCGTGGCGCGTCCGGCCAAGCCTGTTCCGAGAAACCAATACGAAGTCAGCCAGGCAAAAACCGGCTCCAGCGTGTAAATCAACGCCGTTCGGGTTGAAGTGGTGTACCGCTGCGCCCAAGCCTGGACGGTAAAAGTCAGAGCCGTGGCCAGAAGCCCAGTAACCAGTATCGCGTAGATCACTGCCGGACGCCATTCGACCCGCGACGGTTTCACCCACCCGGACAGGCCGACCGCGAGCAAGGCAGCCGTGGCCACCTGGGTGACCGACAGGACCTCGAAGCCCGTCTTTTGCGAATAATGCCCCAGAATCACGATGTGTCCGGCAAAGGCAGCCGCGCAGAACAACGTCAGAACGTCGCCCTTCTCCATGGACCCGATCGGACCTTGGAGGGTCATCAGGCCTAATCCGGCCGTGGCCACCAGCACACCCAAGACCTCCAAGGCTTGCGGCCTGTTTTGGTAGACGAGCGCCGCCAACATGGGTACCATCACCGAGGCCAAACCGGTCAAAAACGCCGATTTGGGCGGCGACGTGAACTGTAAACCCAGTGTTTGCAACAAAAAACCAGCGAACAAGAAGGTGCCGGCGAGCACCCCGCCGGTAGCCCCCTGGCGTTCGCCCCTTGCCTTGCGCCAACTAGCCAGCCACAATCCGCCGAGTGCCACGGTTGCGAGCGAAAAGCGCAGCGCGAGGAATAGTACCGGAGAAATGTCGCGGAGCGCGGTTTTCACAATGGTAAAAGTGGCGCCCCAGATGAGCGTATTGAGCGCGAGCGCCAAATCCGCCTTGTAGCGGTTCAACCCCGGCTCCCGGCTGGATCTCGCATCAGCAGCAGGAGTAACAGCAGGATCCGTTTTAGCCCCAAGTCGCGCCCTTCCGGTCGAAACCATTCTTGTGTGGTATGCGCACCGCCGCCGACTCCTCCGGCACCGATGGCGATGGCCGGGATGCCGAGCGAAATGGGAATGTTCGCGTCCGTCGAGGAGCAATCGAGGTGCGAACGGATGCCGAGGTGCGCATCGACGGCCCGGATATATTGCAGGATGGCAGCGTTGTCGGGTAGAGCGGCAGCCGGGCGCGACCCGATCTCCCTGAGCTTGGCGCCCACCTTGCCGGCGGTGGCGCGCTGGTTTTCCAGGTCGCGGGCCCGGTCGACGGCGTTGGAGAGAATCTCGACCAGCTCGTCCATCTTCTCGTTGCTCTCGGAGCGGATATCGACCTTGGCGCGGGCCGTCTGGGCAATGGCATTAACACTGGAGCCACCTTCGATCAGCCCCACGTTAATGGCGGATTTCGGCCCGCGACCGAGCCGGGTCTCGGAGAACAAGGCCACCGCACGGCACAGGGCGTGGATGGGATTGCCGAGACCGAAATCGCTCCAGCTATGACCGCCTGGTCCGGTAAAAGAAACCTCGAAACGGCGGCTTCCCAGCGCGCGCGTGGTGATGTGATCGGTATTCGCCCCATCCACCACCACGAAGGCTCCGATCTTCCGCGCCAACGGCGGCTGCCTGCACAAGTGACGCATACCGTTCAGATTGCCTTCGCCTTCTTCGCCGACGTTGGCGACCAGCAGGAGGTTCGAATGCAGGTCCAGAGACGGGGAAAAGCTCTTCCATACGCGTGCCACGGCTAGCAGGGCGGCCAAGCCGGCGCCGTTGTCGGAGACTCCCGGTCCGCGGAAGCGCCCGTCGGCTTCGACCGCGATCTCGTCTTTGGCGCGCGGCGCGATCACCGTGTCGAGATGCGCGGTCAGAGCGATGTAGGGCCCCGCGCCGAGCGAAGCGACTACGTTGCCGGCGCGGTCCACCGAAGCCTCCCACCCCAGGCTGCGCAGCTGATCGAGGAACCACGACGCACGCTCCCCTTCGAGAAAAGTGGGGGCAGGAATGCGGCACAACTGCAGGTGCATCTCGTTGATCCACTGCTTGTCCCGCGTGAACCCTTGCAGGCAGTCGCGCACTTCCCGGGACTCGACGATTTCGCTGATGGGCAATGCCGTCGGCGCGATGTTGGTGGCCATCCTTTGTCAGTGTATCAGCCATCACGAACCTGCTGATTCCACCTACGGCCGGGCTTACTGTTTCGCTGCCATCGAATTCACGGCGTCCCAGAAAAACTGGAGGTGCTTGTAGATGGCTTCCTCGAGCACGCGTTCTTGATCGCTGTGCGCCCCGAAGCCCTTGGCGGCGTCCTCTTCATCGACCATCGCACCGACTCCGTAACATTCGACGCCCTTGGCGCGCAGGAAAGCCATATCCGTCGCGCCCGTGCTCATCTGTGGCACAGTAATGACGCCGTAGGTCTTCTTATAAGCGGCCTCGATCGCGCGGTAGGCATCGGAGTCGATCGGCGAAGGGGACGCGCCCGGCCGCTGGTTGCGTGTTTCCGGCACTAAACGGACGGCGGGGTCATTGATAACCTTGCGCACCATATCGTAGAAGACCTCGATATTCTCATCGGGGAGCGCCCGGATATCGAGGGTCGCTTCCGCCTCCGAAGGGATCACGTTGACTTGGTAGCCGCCTGTGATGATGTTGGGCGAGATCGAGGTATGCAGCATCGAATAGGCGCCCGGGTCATGTTCGGCAAGGTATTCGCGGGCTGCGGCGGATTTCTGCTGATCGAACAGGTCGCGGTAGCGCGCGGCGGTTGCCGGATCACTGACGGTGGCCAGTTTTTCGAAGTAGTAACGCGTCGTATCGTTGAAGCGCGTCGGTGGCTCCCAGGCGGCGACCGCGGCTACTGCGCGCGATAGGTGGACCAGCGCATTGGTTCTGAGAGGCCGCGAGCCGTGTCCCGATGGACCCGTGGACACCAGACGCGCACTTTTGGGTTGTTTCTCCGTGGTTTGGACCGTCGCATAAACCAGCTGCCCGTTGCGGCGCCTCACGCCACCGCCCTCGGCAAGGGCGATCTCGGCTTCGATTTCGCCCCAATGCTCATTGACCAAAAACTCGATGCCTGGCCCCGTGGCCGCCTCTTCCCCCACTTCGGAAACGAAGATCACGTCACGGTCGAGCGGTATTTTCAACCGCTTTAGCAGGAGCATCGTCATCAGATCGGCGATGAGATCGCTCTTATCGTCGAGCGAACCACGGCCGTAGATATACCCGCCGTCGCGGGTTGCACTGAAGGGCGGAAATTTCCACTTGGGGGGATCGACCCGAACGACGTCGCTATGCCCCATGATTAACAGCGGACGCCTGCGTCCGTTGCCCTTCAGCCGTGCGATCACATTCGCTCGCGCCGGATCTTTGGCGGCGAGCGTAACCGGGATGCCTTCGGCCTCCATCACCTTACGGACGTACTCGGCTACTGGTGTCTCATTGCCCGGCGGGTCGCTCGAATCAATCCTCAATAGGGCCTGGAAGTGGCCGAGCGCCTCTTCATTGACTTTAGACCAGTCGGGAGTCTGCGCAACGGAAGGCAAAACGGCCGCGAAGAAGGTGCACAGAAAGACGCTTCGCATCGCAACAAGTGTATCGCAATCGACTCGACGGGCGCGGCCTTCTCCCGCAGCGCGAGAGCGCTGGCGAGTCGATTCAGGGGCGGCTGGGAGCCACGCCGGCCACCCCGTGCCAGCAACGGGTGATAAAGAAAAGCCGGTCGGGGAAGGTGGAGTCTGTCGGGCAACGGCCAGAGGTCGCGGTCGTGTGACTGAACCACCGGGGGCGGGAGCAAGGCCCTCGGATTGTTCGCAAATATCATGTTCGCTTCGCCCCGCAATCCGGGCGGGCAGAGGCGCCGATCGGAAGGTGTGTAGGCGACCAAAAATTCAGGCCGGCCAGATAGGCGACCGAGCGGTGGTATTCGGCTTGTGGATGTCCGTGGTCAAGCCAGTCCGCGCGCGTCAACGACTCGCAGCGCGGGAAGAGCCGCCAGGAGCCGAAGCGCACCGCCGCCTCGCGGCTCGAGCCTTCCGTCGCACGCCTCAATCTGCTCGGCGCGCCAGGC
>JAGWQP010000259.1 GCA_028876805.1 Acidobacteriota bacterium
CGAGCGCGTGCCACCGAACAAGCGACGGACCGCTTGGCTTGGGTCGGGCTGGAACATAAGGCTGGTTCGATGCCCTACCAGCTCTCCGGCGGTGAGATGCAACGCGTCTCGATCGCCCGCGCGCTCGTGCACTCGCCGGACCTGCTGCTGGCCGACGAACCGACCGGCAACCTGGATACCGCTAGCGGCGACCAGGTGCTGGCCTTGCTGCGCGCCAGCGCGGAGCGATTTGGAGCCACGGTCCTGCTGGCGACGCACAGTGCGGAGGCCGCCGCGATTGCGGGTGCGCGCGTACACCTGCGGGACGGGCGGATCGAGCGGATCGAGTAGAGATCGCCAGAGCTTAGGCTTCGAGCAACCGGGCTCTATTCTGCAAACAGGACCTGTGAAGATCCAGGCCGTCCGAATCGCTTGCGCCCGAGGCCACGCTATATACCCGGTCTCCGGGTAACATTGCGGATCCGGTTACCGCGCGGAGACCCGAAGCGATCTGGTTTCAAAAGCTGCAAAAGGCCAGAAAGGCCTTCCGTATCGCATTTGCCAACCCCCAAGCACTCAGGCCGAATACCAACCTCGCCGCCGACGAGGTCGCCATCGAGACGAAGGCTCGGATCGAGCGTGACAGAGTACGTCAGCGTGTTCCAGTACATCTTGGATCTCACCGGACGAGGTCGAGGACACGACCCGGCGCGCGCTTCGTCCACCGGCAAGCCTTTCTCGGCCTCAAGCCGAAATTCTCTAGCGTCCAAAGGGCAACTCACGGCACCGAAATGACTTGGGAAGGATTCGCGAGGCGGTTACTGCCTACAATTTGGATTCAGCTCTGGGGAGTCGCAGGGGGACACCGACGAGATCAAAGGTGCGCTGGTGAATCGCGGTGGGCTGGGTGAGCAGGTCGAAGGCGGCGATGGGTTTGTGTCGGTTGGATTTTGTTTTGACGATCGTAGCCAAGTTGCGGAGCAGGGTTTGAAGGTGTACTTTGCTTCCATCACTGGTGTGGTTAGTAACAGTTCTAGGCTGCTCCTCCATTCTTCAACAGGGGTTTCAGCGTGGCCCGCCCTCGTGATTGGCCATGTTGCGGTTGGTTGTTGGATTTTACCAGACGTCCTTTGTCTGGCGGCGCACCTCCGAGCATCAATTTTGTTAACGAACGGCTGATTGCGACGTATGCGTCCATTGCCTGATGTTGGAGTTTCAGGGCTTTATCCAGGGCGAAGTCTCCGTCAGAGGGCGACATAAAGGAGTACTCGTCTATTACACCTTGAGTCTGGAGCATCGCGATACGCAGGTCGTCCTCCGCCTTTTGTAGCTCTGCAAGGGAGACTTCTGCCTTGCGTTGCTGCTTTGCCATACACTCCTCTCTCTTCACGCTAACTGCTGGAACTAAGAAATAGCTACTAGGTCACCACCGAGGTGATCGAACCGCCAAAATCCGTTACAGTAGGATCCAATGCGCATTGATTTTGACAGCCCACAGGCGCAGAGTCTCCGTAACTCGCTGGCGGCTGCCCGCGAAGTGCTCGAGAAGGCTCGGCACGGCTATCAGAGTGCTTGTGCAACCTTTGACGATACGAATGGGAGCGACGACGGTAGGTTCGCTCTCCGGCGCCAAGGGCTATCCTACGCTCACGCCGTTACGCAGTTTTCAGATGCCGTGATGGCTTGGCTGACTTTCGTAGATAAGCAGCTACAACACGTCCCCCACCAAGACAACAAGTAGGCGTCGAGCAAAGCTGCCTCATCCGCGACAATCGCAGCCGCTACGCCAACGAGCGTGATGGGTCCCTCAGCGGATAAGTCTGATACATGATGCCATATTCGCTTTCTGATACGCCCATGCCAGCGCGGACAGACACACGGGCTCAAGGGCAGTCGTGGGGGAGCTTACGCGGAGCCTTTCGCCCACGCGCATCGGTTCCGCCACTATGCTGGCGACTGAGATTCTAGCCCGCAGTGGAACCGAACCGGATTGCGCCGATATCCTTGGGGTCAGTCGGAGTGTGGTTCGAGAGGCATCACGCTAAATGGTCACAGGTACGCCAACAAACTATTACAAAACCGTTCGAGGCCGTGTATCCTGGCGCAGGCGCATATCGGTACACGACGAAAAGCCACCTGTTATTCGATCGCTTCCTATGGCCCGACCATGTGCACAGCATTGAGTATCAGTGTGAACCGCAAGGCGGGTTCGTTTCCCATCTCCACACGCCCGAGAGATCAGGCCTCCGGTGGGCGGCGCGCGGTAAGGTTTAGCTTGCCATCGGCCTTGCATGCAGGGGAACCTCGCGAGTCGGACGATCTGGCCGCCCGAATAGGGCCCGCGGGACCCCGGCGAAAACCAATGCTGCCGTATAGCGCAAGCATGATCGAGCTGGCGGGAGTTTCTTTCCTCGTTCTGTTAGAGGGTGCGCAAACGCTCCCCAGACCGCTAGCATGGTGGGATGAGCAGGCCTGCCGGCGTGGTTGGCGTCATCTCCGATACCCACGGACTGCTCCGTGAAGCGGCGTTGGAAGCGCTGGCCGGGTCCGGTTTGATTATCCACGCCGGAGACATCGGCAAACCCGGGATCCTCGAACGACTGCAAACCATCGCGCCGGTGGTCGCCGTCAAAGGGAACGTGGACAAGGGTGGCTGGGCGTCGAGCTTGCCGAAAACGGCTGTGGCAGAACGAGCGTCCTCGCTCATCTACGTTCTTCACGACATTCAAGAACTCGACCTCGATCCGGTCGTCGCCGGTTTTCACATCGTGATCAGCGGACACTCGCACAAGCCCTCGCGTGTCGACCGCGATGGCGTTACCTACTTGAACCCGGGCAGCGCCGGGCCTCGGCGTTTCGACTTGCCGATCACACTGGCGCGCATCGATTTTGCGCGGGTGCCCTGGAAGATTGTTTTCATCGATCTCTCCCAAGCGAAGCCACGAGCCGTGAAGTCTTAGTGCTGTATCGCGGAACGATCCAGCGGGGAGAATGTCCGGGAATCGATAGAGGAACCCAGGATCTAATGAGAGACGGGAACTAAAGGGCACCCAAACCTAAGAAGCGCTACTTTGTGATGAGAGGCTCGTTCGCCGCCGCCGTCTGGGGTTCTTTGGCACTGTGACTAGGACAGGAGTGTTTCGAGGTGCGCCACAGCGGCCGAGGCCAGTCCGCTCAGCGCGTATCCGCCCTCGAGTACCGAGACCACGCGACCGCCCGCGTGCTGCGCGGCCATCGCCATCACCGCACGCGTCAAATCGGTGAAGTCGCGGTCGGTAAGGGTGAAGCCGCCGAGCAGATCGCCGGTTCGCGAATCGAAGCCGCAGGAAATCATGATTAGGTCCGGTTGGAAGCGGGTAGCAGCCGGCGCCAGCGACTGTTCCACCGCCCCCAGGATCTCTTTGCGGCCGGAGCCCGCCGGAAAGGGGAAATTCATTTTGGTGCCCTTGGCGGCGCCTGCCCCGGTTTCATTGGCCCGCCCGGTTCCTGGGTAGAGCGGCCACTGGTGCGTGCTGAAGAAGAAGACCGTCGGATCGCTGTAGAAAATCTCCTGCGTACCATTGCCATGGTGCACGTCCCAATCCACGATCAGAACCCGCTCGATCGCGTGCTTGCGCTGGGCGTAGCGCGCGCCGATGGCGACGTTGTTCAGCAGGCAGAACCCCATTCCACGGTGGGGTGTGGCGTGATGGCCGGGCGGGCGCGTCGCGCAGAACGCGTTGCGGACCTTGCCGGTCGCCACCAGGTCCACGACGTTCAGCACGCCACCGGCGGCCTTGCAGGCGATCTCCCAGGAGTTGGCGGTAATCTCGGTATCGCCCGTGGTCAGGGACGGATAACCGGCCTCGACGTCATGCTGCGCGGTGCGCAGATACTCGAGCGAGTGGCACAGTAACATCTCTTCTTCGGTAACTCGGCGAGACTCCACGCGCAGGACGCGGTCGAGGAGACCGGCCTTGCGAAACCCGTCCATCACCGCGTCGAAGCGCTCGGGCCGCTCGGGGTGATTCCGGCCCACCAGGTGTTCACGGTAAATCGGATCGGCCAACAGAGCAGTCTTCGGTTCCACGTTTCCCCTATTCTATACGCCTCGCCGGTTGCCCCAGAGCTCGACGTGCAGGCGCGGAGTGAGGCGGAAGCCTTCGGCTTTGGCGATCTCGGCCAGCCAGATACCACGTTCGCGTAGCACGTCGCGATCGGTGCCCTCCGGCATCAGGACCACGCGGCGCGGGTCGGCCGCAAGCGAGGCCGCTAGCACCCGCACCTCTTCCAGATCGCCGGGCTTCTCGATGACAAACTTCAGTTGATAATCGTACCGCGTCATCAGGGTGACGAGGACGTCCGGTTGGATGCGAAGCCGGTCGTGCTGCGCCGCCTGGCTGCCGCGCGGCGTGGAGTTCGCTAGCTTGGGGCTGATGCTCATCAGATCGCAGGCCACGGGCTCAAAGACCGTGCCGGCGGTTTCCACGGTAACGTGCAAACCGAGACGACGCAGCCGTTCGGTGAGCGGCACGATCTCAGGCGCGATCATCGGCTCGCCGCCCGTGACCACCACATGGCGGGCCCGGTGAGCCTTCACCTCGTTGAGGATCTGGTCCAGGGAAAGGTCGGTCCCCTCCGGAGCCCACGAAGTATATGGCGTGTCGCACCAGGCGCAGCGGAGGTTGCACCCGCTGGTGCGGATGAACACCGAGGGCATACCCACCAGCGTCCCTTCCCCTTGCAGCGAATAAAACAGCTCAGCGATCCTCAATGCCGACCTCCGCAAAGCCCTTCCGGCGCAACAGGCAGGCGTCGCACTCGCCGCACGGACTGCCATCGGCACGCGGGTCGTAACAACTGTGCGTCAAGGCGAACGGCACCCCCAACTCGGCGCCAAGACGTATGATTTCCGCCTTACTGAGCCGGATCAACGGGGTATGGATGCGCAGACGCGTGCGGCCCTCGACACCGGCCCTGGTGGCCAGGTTCGCCATGCGCTCATAGGCCTCGATGAACTCGGGACGGCAATCGGGATAGCCCGAGTAATCGAGCGCGTTGACGCCGATGAAAATGTCGGAGCTTTCCAGCACTTCCGCCCAGGCCAGCGCCAGAGAAAGAAAGATGGTGTTACGCGCCGGCACGTAGGTGAGCGGAATCGCCTCGCTCATGGCTTCGAGCGAGCGGGCCTTCGGCACAGCGAAATCCGCCGTGAGCGCCGAGCCGCCGAACTTATCCAGGCCGATCTCGACTACCTGGTGCCGCTCCGCGCCGAGCGATCGCGCGACGCGTGCCGCGGCCTCGAGTTCCACCTTGTGACGCTGGCCGTAGTCGAACGAAAGTGCGTAGCAGGCGTAGCCATCGCGGCGCGCCAGGGCCAGACAGGTCGCCGAATCGAGGCCACCACTCAGCAAACAGATCGCTTTTATCACCACTTATTATGGTAGCTTCGGTGCGCATCCGGTTTGTCACCTCCACGCCGCTTGACATTCAGCGCGGCAGCGGCACCTACCTCGGAATCGAGGTGCTGGCCCGTGCGCTTACAGCTCTGGGGCATTCGGTGGAATTCGCCACGCCTCGCGTGCACCTGCCCGTCTACACTGCAGAGCGGCTGTGGTTCAACCGCCGGC